>NZ_CBFFRJ010000008.1:0-67761 GCF_965644225.1 Phytobacter sp. V91
TCCATAAATTAACCTGCTTTTGATGTTGGATTGAACATATCAAAATCAGGCAATTACACAATTTTATGTACAGGCTCTTTGACGATGGCGCTGGTCGCCCCTCTGCTCGCTACCTCTTTCGCCGCAAATGCTGCCGATGCTCTTACCGGGGCTGTCCAGCGCCAGCCAACCAACTGGCAGGCGATTATCATGTTTGTGATTTTCGTTGCTCTTACGCTGTGTATCACATACTGGGCCTCGAAACGAACCCGCACCCGTAGCGACTACTATACGGCGGGCGGCAATATCACCGGCTTTCAGAACGGTCTGGCGATTGCCGGGGACTATATGTCGGCGGCATCGTTCCTCGGCATCTCCGCGCTGGTGTTTACCTCAGGCTATGACGGCCTGATTTACTCCTTAGGCTTCCTGGTCGGCTGGCCGATCATTCTGTTTCTGATAGCCGAGCGACTGCGTAATCTTGGGCGCTATACCTTTGCCGACGTCGCCTCCTATCGCCTGAAACAGGGGCCGATTCGTACCCTCTCCGCCTGCGGTTCACTGGTGGTGGTCGCACTTTACCTTATCGCCCAGATGGTGGGTGCCGGTAAGCTTATCCAGCTCCTGTTCGGCCTGAACTACCATATTGCCGTGGTGCTGGTCGGCGTATTGATGGTGATGTACGTGCTGTTTGGCGGCATGCTCGCCACTACCTGGGTGCAGATCATCAAAGCCGTTTTACTGCTCTTCGGCGCCAGCTTTATGGCCTTTATGGTGATGAAGCATGTCGGCTTTAGCTTCAATAATCTGTTTACTGAGGCGATGGCGGTACACCCGAAAGGCGAAGCCATTATGAGCCCCGGCGGGCTGGTCAAAGACCCCATATCGGCACTCTCTTTGGGTCTTGGTCTGATGTTCGGCACCGCCGGTCTGCCGCATATTCTGATGCGCTTTTTCACGGTCAGCGATGCGCGTGAAGCCCGTAAGAGCGTCTTCTATGCCACCGGTTTTATGGGTTATTTCTATATTCTGACCTTTATCATCGGCTTTGGCGCGATCATGCTGGTGGGGGCCAACCCGGCGTTTAAAGACGCGACTGGCGCGCTGATTGGCGGCAACAATATGGCGGCAGTCCATCTGGCAAATGCGGTGGGCGGCAACCTGTTCCTCGGCTTTATCTCCGCGGTCGCCTTTGCCACTATTCTGGCGGTGGTGGCGGGCTTAACGCTGGCAGGCGCCTCGGCGGTGTCCCATGACCTGTATGCCAACGTCTTCCGCAAAGGGGCTACCGAGCGCGATGAGCTCAAAGTCTCGAAAATTACCGTGCTGGTGCTGGGCGTTATCGCCATCCTGCTGGGGATTTTGTTCGAGAAGCAGAACATTGCCTTTATGGTGGGTCTGGCCTTCTCGATTGCCGCCAGCTGTAACTTCCCGATCATTCTGCTCTCCATGTACTGGTCGAAACTGACCACCCGTGGGGCGATGACTGGCGGCTGGCTTGGTCTGCTGACGGCGGTTGTGCTGATGGTGCTCGGTCCAACCATTTGGGTGCAAATCCTCGGCCATGCCGCCCCGGTCTTCCCGTATGAATACCCGGCGCTCTTCTCCATTGCGGTGGCCTTTATTGGGATCTGGTTCTTCTCGATCACCGATAATAGCGCGCAAGGTCTGCTGGAGCGCGAGCAGTTCCGTGCCCAGTTTATCCGTTCACAAACGGGTATCGGTATCGATCAGGGTCGTGCCCATTGATAAATCATACCCGGTCAGCAATGGCCGGGGTTACTTCACATTATTTCCCGCCTCAGGTGAGCGTCATCACTGTTCCTGCGCAATAAAAGACGATCACCATCACATTTATTATCCTAAAAGTGTAAGACCCATCACGCTTTACCGCCTTTAGCCACGTAACCCATCATCTGGAGCCTCAACAACCGGGACAGCCCGGATGGCTCCTCGTATGCTTATTCACGCAAACTTTGCGCAAAGGTGGTCAGGCGTTGCGGGCTTAACAGTAACGGTAAAAAGAGCGGGCTGCCGGGCGGCGGGTTTTCCAGATAGCTCGCCACTTCATCGGCAAAGCGTAACAGGCTGTCCTGATGCTGCTCCAGATGGCCGGCGGGCAATTGATCGTCACCGTAACGATCGCGCCAGAGCACATCGCTTACCGCCGCGGCAACCCGGCTGAACATCTGACTGTAGATTTCCGCATTACGCCAGGCCGCCAGCAGGCGTTCAAGGGATTCATCCTGGCAGGCGATGCGCGGCATCAGCTCACGCAGGGTCTGGACGCCCGCCTGGGCCAGGAAGCAGGCATGTTGTTTTTCCAGGGCGATCAGCTGACGCTGTTCCGCCCCTTGTTCAGGATTGTCCGCTGGCATCAGCGGCTGATATGCCTGGAGCCAGTTAGCGCTGCGGGTGTCCATATGCACCAACTGCTGCGCCTGAGCAATGCTTTCCGGGATCTGGCTTTGAGTGTGTAAGCGGCGTCCCAGCAGATTTGGCGTTCGGCACAGCCAGTCGTAGCTGGCGTGGAACAGTTCGTTAAGGCGCGCTTTGTCCTGCATCTGGCGAAAGCGCAGCCCGTGTAGTGCGACCCAGTCGGCGAGAACCGTATTTTGCCCCTGATTGGCAGCGGTGAACCCCAACAAATTGATGGCGTTGGCAGAGTCCATCACCCGGCTGTCGGGCAGCCATTGCCAGCTGACCCGGCAGGTAATGGCCTCAATCCCCTGCACAGTTGCGCCGATGGCCCAGCTCAGTCGGCCGCTAATTTCATCGGCCAGCCAGCACGGCAGGGCCGTCCAGCCGTAGCCGATGCCAAAGAGATCGTATTCGATCCACTTTTTATGTTCGGGCAGGGTGGCGATATGGGGATGGTTGGCGAAACCGGGGTGGTAATTCAGCTCCGTCGCTTTGATGGAGGCGCGCACATCCTGAGGAAGCGTCGCCAGCACCGAGGTAAGCTGCTGGCGCGGCCAGCTGTCATCAATAAAATCGCGCAGCACCAGTTTCCTGCCGCTGGCGCGCAGTTGACGCCAGACCTGATGCAGGCTTTTTTGCCAGCCCGCAGTCTGAAACGTCGGCGTCGTCAGGCTAAGGATCACGCCGCTGAGGTGCGGTAATTCCTGTAATAGTGGCGCGAACGTCGTGGAATAAAAGTGGTGCCAGAAATCCGGCGCGCTTTTTTCGTCAAAGGCGAACTCGGGAAATTTTCGCTTAATAATATCGTCGGCGGGCGCGGCCTCCCCTTGCAACCAGAAGGATAAATTATTGTCCGCCAGATACTGATTGACCTTTTTTAAATAGTGCAACGCGTAATGCTGTTGGTGAACAAGGTTTTCCACATTCAGTTTCTGACTGAACGGCGACGGGGTTGCCAGGATGGAAAATAACTCTTGCTGATGAAGAATAATGCCGGTGAAGCCGTGTTGCTTCGCACTCATTACGCCCTGTTCCAGCCACGGCCAGTGCCAAATAAAGGTGGTGTTCAGTTCCATTAATTGCTGGGCAATACGTTTCATTACTTCATCCCGTTAATTTTGGCTCCATAGATAATAATTGAGGTTAGTATGAAAAAATATGCTCTTGTGGGTACAGGTGGTCGCGCCGGATTATATATTTCGGCGATTGGCGGTCAGTGGAAAGATAACGCGCAGATGGTGGCCTTTTGCGACACCAACCAGACACGGATGGACTACGCCAATCGTTTATTAAAAAACGAAGGCGCCGCCCCGGTATCCACCTGGCGCGCTGCACAGTTCGAAGAGATGATCCTTGAGACCCGCCCGGACATTATTATCGTCACCACCATGGACCGGACCCATGACGATTATATTGTGCGGGCGCTGAAAGCCGGCTGCGATGTGATCACGGAAAAACCAATGACCATCGATGAAAAACGCGCCCTGCGGATCCTTGATGCCATCCAGGAAACCGGGCATACCGTGCGTGTCGCCTTCAATTACCGCTATGCGCCGCACCACAGTAAAGTCCGCGAGTTACTGATGAATGGCGCGATTGGCGAGGTCTTCTCCGTTCACTTCGAATGGCTGCTCAACACCGAACATGGGGCCGACTATTTTCGTCGCTGGCACCGGGAAAAACGTAACAGCGGCGGGCTGCTGGTGCACAAATCCACCCACCATTTCGATCTTATGAACTTCTGGCTCAACAGCTACCCTGAGCGAGTGTATGCCGAGGGCGGGCTGCGCTTTTACGGCAAAGAGAATGCCGAGAAACGCGGCGTCAGCGAATTCTATCCGCGTGCGCATGGCTATAAGGCCGCGAAAAACGATCCCTTTGCCCTGCATATGGAGGAAAACCCGCAGCTTAAGGCTCTCTATCTCGATGCCGAACATGAAGATAATTACTGGCGGGATCAAAGCGTCTTCAGCGACGGGGTAACCATCGAGGATACGATGTCGGTGCTGGTGAAATACCAGAATCAGTGCCAGCTCAGCTATTCACTGAATACGTATTTGCCCTGGGAGGGGCTGAACGTGGTGTTTAACGGCAGCGAAGGTCGGCTGGAGATGAAAATCGTCGAGAAATCCTATGTCAATGCCGGTGGCGAGCGCGAGAACGAAGGCAGTCTGGAGTCCTGCAATATTACGGTCTTTCCGATGTTTGCCGCCCCCTGGGAGGCGAACTTTAGCCTTGGCGAAGGCGGGCACGGCGGTGGCGATAATGCCATGCTGGCGGATCTGTTTGGCGCGCCGGGTAACGACCCGCTTAAGCGCGCGGCCGATCACCGCGCCGGGGCGATGTCGATTCTGACCGGCATTGCCGGAAATATCTCGATGCAGCAGCAGCGCCCGGTGAATTTTAGCGAATTTGAACTGGTTAAGCGGCTGATAAAGCATCCGTAATCGAAACAACAGCGCGGCCAGCCCGCGCTTTTTTAATAACGGCCTGGCGCAACATACAGAATAAGCAGCATGATAAGGCCAATTGCCGCCAGCACCTGCGATCCCGTCAGTAAGGTGCCAATCACGATCCCCCACAGCAGCAGAGCGAGAATCAGCGAGAATGGGGTTCAGACAATACTCCTGGCCCTGGTAGTCAAAACATCAGCCGGGCCACCAGCGGCGCGGCAATCACCATCAGCACACCGGAGAGCATCATCACCAGGCTCGCCACTACCCCTTCCTGCTGGCCCAGCTCATAGGAGCGCGCAGTACCTGCGCCATGGGACGCGGCGCCAAAACCAGCCCCTTTCGCCATCCCTTCCCGAATTGAGAGGCGCAAAAAGAGCACATCACCCACCGCCATGCCAAATACGCCGGTAATCACCACAAACAAAGCGACCAGATCCGGCTGACCGCCCAGCGGTTTCGCTGCCGCAAGGGCAAACGGGGTGGTGACTGAGCGCACGGCCAGGCTACGTTGCACTTCATCAGACAGGGTAAACAACCGCGCCAGCCAGACCGAGCTGGTCACCGCCACCACCGTCGCCGTTATCACCCCCGCAGAGAGTGACATCCAGTGGCGACGAATAAGGGCGAAATTGTCATAGATCGGCACCGCAAAGGCGATGGAGGCCGGTCCCAGAAGCCAGAGCAGCCACTGGGACTCCCCCATATAACGCTGATAAGAGATATGGCCGAGCACCAGCACCAGAACCAGCAATACGGGGGTTAAGACCAGCGGCATCAGCGGCAGTTTATGGAACCGGCGGTACAGGCGCTTATTGAGGGAATAGAACACCAGCGTCATCACCAGGCACAGTACACTCAGGATAAAATCACTCACTCTTCAGCCTGCTTATTTCATAGCGATACACTTTATCCACCACCCAGGCCGTCGCGCCCAGCACCAGCAGAGTGCTTAGCGCAATGACGGTAAAAATTCGCCAGCCATCCACCATCAACAATTGAGCGTAATTGACCACCGCCACCACCGCCGGAACAAAAAACAGCAGCATTTCGGCCAGCAGCCAGCGTGCTCCGGCCCGCACCCAATTAAGCGGGATCACACGACAGACAATCAGCATCAACAAAATAATCATGCCAACTAAATTGGCAGGAAGGGGGATATGCAACCACTGGACAAGGTACCCGGCAACAATGAATAGCCCGGCATAGAGAACGACCTGAACCGGTACCTGGAGCCGACGTACAATGGCAGGCGTAATACGACGTAACGCCATCTCCATACATATTTCTCGCACAAATGAGACAGAGAGCCAGTATAGAGAGCCACCGCTGCGTTCTGAAATGAATTAAACTCATCGGATACATAGTCTAAAGGAATAATTATGGACATCAGAACGCTGCGTTATTTTGTGGAAGTCGTAGGACAGCAAAGTTTCACTCGCGCAGCGGAGCGCTTATTCGTCACCCAGCCAACCATCAGCAAGATGCTAAAAAATCTTGAGGATGAGCTGAATTGCACGCTGCTTATTCGCGATGGCCGAAAATTATTACTCACCGATACCGGTCGCGTGGTCTTTGAACGCGGGCTGGCGATCCTCGCTGAATTTCGTCAGCTGGAAGCCGAACTGGATGATATTAATCATCTCAACAAAGGGATATTGCGTCTGGGGATCCCGCCGATGGTCGGCATGCTGATGGCCGGGCCAATCAGCCTGTTTCGCCAGCGTTACCCTGGCGTAGAGCTTAAAATCTCCGAATTTGGCGGTTTGACGGTCCAGCAGGCGGTCACCAACGGCGAACTTGATCTGGCGATGACGGCCCTGCCTGTCGAAGCCGACAGCGGCCTTGCTACCCTGCCCTTGTTCAGCCACCCGCTTTGCGTACTGGTCCCCCGCTCCGGCGAGTGGCGCAATATCACCGCCATTACCCCGGAGCAGCTCGCAGGCCAGCCGCTGCTGATCTACAACGAAGATTTCGCCTTAAGCCGCCAGCTCAGCCAGCTTTTCAGCCAGCACGGTGTGAAGCCGCGAATTGCCGTGCGCAGCGGGCAGTGGGATTTTCTGGCGGCCATGGTCCAGGCTGGCGTCGGTATCGCCATCCTGCCAGAGCCGATTTGCCAGCGGCTGGACAAACAGATCTTCAACTGGATCCCGCTTGAGAGCGATTTACGCTGGCTGTTGGGGATGATCTGGCGCGATGGCGTCTACCTCTCACGTAGCGCCCAGGCATGGCTGGAATGTTGCAAAGGTTTCTGGCTGGAAACAGGAGAAACCACCTTTCCTGCCGGGAAACCCTGACTCAGGCCGCACTATCGGGCACCCATGGCCCCTGTAATTTTACCTGCGGGAACCCGTCGACCAGAATACGCACCTGCGCGTCGCGCGGCGTGTTATCCCCCTGCCCCTGGATACTGACGATGTCCTGCGGGCAGGCAGAAAATGCAACGTAGCAATCCATCTCCGCACGCAAAATGATGTAGTCGCCCGGTCGGGTTACCACCGGCAATGTTTTGAGGGTGATACCGTCAGGCTGCACCTGAATATTCATAAAGATATTAAATGAGGCGAGATTGCCATGGGGCAAGGTGACGCCCAGCTCCGCCATACCTTCATGCAGATTGTCATGGCAGTTTCGGTGCGGTTCGCTACAGCCTAACAGCTCGTAGCGGCAGGCATCGCAGGCCGCCATAAAGGTATCATGCACACCGGGCGACGTGTCGGCTACCAGGGTGAGGATCGGGTGACGCTGGTCGGTAATAAAGCTATCGCCAATGCGCGGGTTAAGCCGTTGGTTCCACACCCGTGTCGCTTCCATACACATATACTCATTCACATCCTGGGCGTTATAGGCCCAGCAATCGACAACCTGGGTGCCATGCAGGTTAATCACCTGGACGGCTTCCCCTTTGTTCAGACGCACGGCTTTGCCGTACCGCGCCGGAATGGTCACCACATCACGATGCTGAAATTCAGCCGACATATTCTTCTCCTGGTTTATTCATGTTGTATGCCGCGACGGTAGCGCGTCATACGTGATTCAAGATGGCGTGCCAGCGTGTCGAGCAGACTGTTAAGCAGCCAGTAACAAAGGGCCACCGTGAGATAGATCTCCAGCGGCGCATAGGTATCGGAAATCGCCTGCTTCGCGGCATACATAAACTCCTGTACCGAGACTACCGACAGCAGGGCAGAATCTTTGATAAGCCCAATCATGAGTCCCACCAGCGGTGAGAGCATCTGCGGCAGCGTTTGCGGCAGCACCACATCGCGCAACTGCTCGGTACGGCTCAGCCCCAGAACCCGGCATGCCTCCCACTGTCCCTTTGGCAGCGCGTCAACAGCCGCACGGATAACCTGAGCGATATAGGGCGCGTAATAGAGGGTCAGCGCCAGTACGCCAACCACCGGAGACGAAAGCGTGATGTCATATTCCGGCAGGACAAAATAGAGCAGATAGATAACCACCAGCAGCGGCAGCGCCAGAGTGATGTCGCTGTAAGCCTGCAACAACCGCTGCCAGAAACGTGGCGCCCGGATAAACAGTGTTGCCATTGCCGTTCCCCACAGCAGCGCACAGCACGCGGCGATGACGCATAGTTGCAGCGTGGCTGCCAGCCCTTCTCCCAGCGACGGCAGCGCATCAAGAATTGCCTGCCAGTCCATCATGCGGTTCTCCGTTTGGCTTCCAGTCGCCGGGCCGCCGCCGTCAGCGGTAAGGCAATCAGCAGGTAACCGGTGGCCACCAGCAGTAGCACCTGGGTGGCTTCATAAGTTCGGGCAATCACAATTTGTCCGGCAAAGGTCAGTTCAGTCAGGGCCACGACCGAGGCCAACGGCGTGGTTTTCAACAGGATAGTGAACTCGTTCACCAGCATGGGCAGACTGGCGCGCAGCACCTGGGGATTAATGACATACCACCAGGTTAACAGGCGGCTCAGCCCCAGAGTACGCGCCGCCTCCAGTTGCCCCTGGGTGACCAGACTGCGGTTGACGCGCAGGATCTCCGCCACATACGCGCCGCTGTTAAGGCCAATGGCCAGTACCGCCGCCAGCATTGGCTGACCACCCAGCCCCAGCCGTGGCAGGGTAAAGAAGACCACAAACAGCTGCACGATGGCGGGAGTCCCCCGCATCAGGCTGATGTACAAACGCCCGAGGGCACGCCAGAACCAGGCACGGCGCAGTTGCAGAAAGCAGCCAATCTGCCCCATCACCACGCTGACCAGCGAAGCCAGCACCGTCAGAGCCAGCGTCATAAACAGCCCGTGCCCCAGCTCCGGTAGCGCCGCCAGTACCTGTTGATCCAGCCCCATTCACTTACTCCGGGTTAAAGTCAGTGAGATTTTCGGCCACCGACAGCCGCAGCGGCGCGGGGTTATCGTTGCCTGCAATACCGGTATTACAGGCCGAGACGATAAACTGCGTGTCCATCACCACGCGGCAGGTGATGCTGTCCCCGGCGCGGGTCAGGTTGGGTTCCGGCACAATGCTGCCGTCACGCATCAACGCCACGTGCATAAAGAGGTTGATCGGGTCCGGCAGCTTCGGTACCGACATGCCCAGGCGCGCCAACTCAGCGCTGACCGCCTCAATGCACCCTTCGCCGTCGTAACCCTGTTCGGCGAGAAATGCACGGGTTGACGCGGGCAGCAGCAGGTCATGGCGCTTCACGCTGTCCTTCCCCAGAACCATCATCGGACGGCGGCGATTATTGACCATCCGCATCCCCGACCCGAGCAGATAGCTGTTGCTGAATACGCGGGTATGATGCACCGACAGCCACACCGCCGGATCCTGCTGGCTAAAGCCAAACAGCGAGGCGACAGCGCCATCGCCCAGGGCACTGATGCGCAGTAACTGCCCGCGCATGACCCGAATTGAGCCGACGCTGCCAGCAGCAACATCCACGGAGGCGGCCAGCGAGCGATCAGCGTTCTCAGTAAAAGCCTCACGCATGAGTAACATGTTGCATCTCCTGTGGCTGGAAGCTGTCGCTGATGCGAATATCAATCGGCGTCACCTGCAGGCCATTGCCGGGAATAATGTCCTGCGGGCAGGAGGAGACGGCGCAGATCAGGTCGCATAAGGCCTCGAAAGTGATGCTGTCTCCCGCTTTACTGTTGGGATCGGTCACTTCCATGCGTCCGTCAGCGGTCACCGGCCCGTTCTGGAAGAGGTTGAACGGCTCCGGCAACGTAAAATAGGTCACGCCGTGGGCTTTCATACCTTCGAGCAAATTATCAACACAGTTACGGTGCCCCTCTACGCCAAAATCGACGCTAAAACGGGTGCGATCGCAGGCCGGCACGTTGGCATCATGGATCCCGATGCTGTCCGCCATAATGCGCAGCAGCGGACGGTTCTCACTCGACCACAGCGCATCGCCCGGTTTAAAGAACAGCGAACGCAGATGCTGGCGGGTATGCACGGGCGACAACTTTTCGTCGAGATTGTCAGCATTGACAGCCACAAAGTCGGCGGCCTGCTGCCCTTCACTGTCAATGACGGTAATAAACTGACCTTTACGCACACGGAAGGTTTTGCCGTGGCCCGCCGGCACCCTCAGGTTTGACTGGCACATGGTTACTCCTTCGGTATGAAATCGCTGGCGGGTACGGTGAACGTGGTGCCGAGGTACTGCTGCTGCAGTTGGGTCAGTTGCCCGTCTTTCTGCATCGCCAGGATATGATCGCTGATGGCTTTGTTCAGGCTGCCATCCTCTTTGCGGGTCGCCCATGCCATCCACTGTGACGGCCCCACTTCACCAACCTGCGCCACTTTGCCGGTGTATTTGCTCACGATCGGCGCCAGCACGGAGATATCGTCATATACAAAGTCAGCGCGTTTGGTCATCAGGGTACTGACGGTCTGATCGAGAGAGTCGACGCTAATAATGGTGATGGGTTTCTTGCCGGTTTTTTTCAGTTCGCTGTTAAAACTTTTCAGCAGTTGCTCCGGCACGCTGGCGGTTTTTACCGCGCCGCGCAGGCCAGAAAGGCTCTCGGCATTCAATGTTTTGGAACTGAAGGTTTTGGCATCCTCAGCGCGAACCAGCACGCCATTAACCGTTTTGCTGTACGGCACGGTGAAAAGCACTTTTTTGGCCCGCTCCGCCGTAACGTTCAGGGAAGAACCCTCGGCATTAAAGGAGCCAGAAATCAGGCCCGGCAAAATGCCGCTAAAAGCCGTCTTCTGAAACTCCAGTTTCACGCCGAGATCTTTGGCGAAGGATTGCATGATGGCGACGCTGTAGCCGGTTATCTCGCCTTTGTCGTCGGTGTATTCATAAGGAGGAAATGTGGGGTCGATCCCCACGGTCATTGTGCCGCTACTCTTGATGTCGGCCAGCGTATCGGCATACGCCGTCGCCAGTGAGCCCAAGGTGAGAAGTGCGGCGGTCAGCAGTGCTGTTTTTTTCATTATGGTATTTCCCTGGTGTTGGTGAAATGTCTTTTTCTACTGAGCACTTTTTGTGCCACATTTTTCACCACCAGAGGTTCACCACCCTGCCATTACCCTCTTTTTCTCTTAAAATCATAAAGAAACATTTGTTTCTTTATTTTTATTTTACATTTCTACGGTTTCATAAATCCTGAATCGGGCAGCAAACAGCCCGCAGAGCAAGCACTGTTTTGGGGAGGGGGTTGTACCAGAATGATCAAAAATGCGCCAGAATGGCGCATTATTCGAGTTCGTCGAGCGACTGATGCAGGGCTTCAACCTGGGCGAGGTAATCATTACCGCTTTTCCCCATCTGGCGTGCGACCAGGGAGCAAAGCAGATTGCACACGCCGGAGAGGGCGACGGTGCTGTCAAACAACATGCCGCCATCGGTATGGCAGCGCACCACCCATCTGGCGTGACGCGCCGGTTTACCGGAGAGCACATCCGCCAGATAGAGCATAGGCACCTGGCGTTCAGCCAGCGCAGCCATTGCCGCGTCCAGCGCGGGCATCCGCCGACGTAAGCCAACACAAATCACCACATCCTGTTCCCCCAGTGCGGCCAGGTGCTCAGCCAGGGAGTCGCCCGGGCGAGGCAGCAAACGTACGTCAGGATGAATATGCACTAAATCACGGTAAATCAACTGCGCAATGGTCTGGCTGTGTCGCCAGCCCATCACCACCACCCGGCGGGCTCCCGCAATCGCCACAATGGCCTGCTGGAATTGCGTGCTGTCCAGCGTGCGGTAGCTGTTTACCAGGTTAGCTATCTCTTTCTCCAGGTGCTGCTGCATCACGCTGTCCATCGGTGAAGCACTGGGTACAGCCTGTAAATAGAGTGGCGAACCACTGCTCTGCATGTCACGCGCCTGACGCCGCGCCGCTTCATAGTTTTCATAGCCAAGATGGCGGAAAAAACGGGTTGTCGTGGCCTTGGAGACGCCTGCACTTTGCGCCAGTTCAGTGGCGGTATTCATAGCAAGCTGACCAGGTGCTGCAAGCAACACATCCGCCAGCCGCTGTTCATGGCTGGAGAGCTGCTCCCAGTGCTGTCGGATCCGGCCCTCTAACGATGCCGTTTTTGGACTCATGGCGATTCCCTGAAATGAAAAATCTCATCCTGCACAGAGCATGCCCGGATGTCACCAGGATTTTAGGAATTTATTGGCAAGGCCAGGACGGAAGGGAGCCGCCCTGGCCGGTCATTTACTTATGCTCAATCAACAGCGTTTCCAGCAGGTCGAGATCGTGAAGCATCTTTTGCAACGTCTCATTGCTGATCTGCCGGGTGGCGCGCAGGTGGTACAACTCCGCACGCTCTGAACGCAGGGCAGCCAGACGGAAACGGCGCTCAAGGTTTTCTTCAAGCAGCGAACTTTCTGCGTTGTTGCGCCCGTCAGCCCGGCGTCGCAGATTACCAATAACCCGGGAACTGACCTCCGTCAGAAGCTGGTTATCGATATTTTCCTCCGCGTCCGCCGCCATGCGTTCTTCCATTTTCTGGATAGCGACAATGGCCACGTCCGCCGTCACCGCCCGCGCCATACGCTCTTCTTTATACTGATGGGAGTGATCGCGGACCTCAATATGCTGGAGCAGTTTCGGCAACGCAATCACCCCGACAAACAGGGAGAAGAGGATAACGCCGGCCGCCAGCAACACCAGCTCATAGCGCGCCGGGAATCCCATACCATTGGGCAGAAAGAGCGGTATCGACAGCACACCTGCCAGCGTAATCGCCCCGCGAACGCCAGCGAAGGTCGCAATCAACAGCTCACGTGTCGACCAGCTACCGAACTCCATCGGCTTTTTGCGCAGGAAGCGATTACTGAATTTTTTCATGGTCCACAACCAGCCAAAGCGGACCAGCATCAATGCCAGATAAATCAGCGCAATGTCGGTAAACAGAACCCAGGTTTCAACATTCGGATCCGCTTCTGCGGCCACCAGCGAGGTCTCCAGGATCCCTGGCAGTTGCAGGCCCAGCAGCAGGAACACCATGCCGTTAAAGACAAATTCCAGCATCGCCCAGGTACTGTTTGCACGCAGACGCATCGCCAGCGGCGCGGTACGCATCATGCCTGAACGGGTGATGGTCATCCCGGCGGCGACCGCCGCCAGAATGCCTGAGAAACCAATATGCTCCGCAATCAGATATGAGGCGAAAGGCAGCAGGAACAACAGCACTATCTGGGTGGCAGGCTCGTCGCCGCCCCAGCGGCTGAGAAAACGCAGCGAACGCCCGTACAGCCAGCTCACCACAAATCCGGCTAGAATACCGCCAAAGGCCACTTTGAAAAACTCAACGGTCGCGCCACCGACAGTAAAGACCATGGTTCCCATCGCAACGGCAACGGCGAATTTCAGTGACACCAGACCCGAGGCATCATTCATCAACGCCTCGCCCTGTAAAATGCCCATGATTTTTTTCGGAATGCGGCCTTCACCGACAATGCCCGAGAGCGCCACCGCATCGGTTGGCGATAACACTGCCGCCAGAGCAAAGGCCGGAATTAACGGAATGCCCGGCACCAGCCAGTAAATTAAGAAGCCGATACCAACGACGGTGACCACCACCAGCGCCAGCGCAAGACCAAAGATTTCCCGCCCGTGTTCCAGAAACTCACGCGTCGGCGTTTTCCAGCCATCGGCGAACAGCAACGGAGGAATAAAGAGGACTAAAAACAGTTCCGGATCAAACTCAACATGCAGTCCAAAGGTGGGAATGGCCAACAGCGCGCCAATGGCGATTTGCATCAGCGGGAGTGGGATCTGGAAGGGTAATACGCGTGTAACAACCCCCGATAGTGAGACCACAAAGGTCATGATGAGAATAGTAAAAAAGATTTCCATGCGTTCCCTTCTGCGATGTTCTTATTAAGGCATCTTGCCCTGATGATAGAACATTCAGATTAACGCAAAGGCAACAGGATGTGGGTAAAAAATAACAACGGGCGGCCAAAGCCACCCGTTTTTATAGCATGGATAACGCTTAGATAGCCCAGCCGCCTGCATAGAAGGCAACCAGCGCGACCGCAATCACCACGGTACCGATGTTCAGCTTACGCCATTCACCGGACACCACGCGACCAATCACCAGTGATGCAAAACCAATCATGATGCCGGTGACGATGTTACAGGTCAGCACGATAAACACGGCGGTAATCAGGCCAGACATCGCATCAACGAAATCAGCAAAATCGATTTTCGCCACGTTGCTCAGCATCAGCAGACCTACATACATCAGCGCAGGCGCTGTTGCATAGGCTGGCACCAGGTATGAAAGTGGGGACAGGAACAGGATCAACAGGAACAGCACGCCTACGATCAGCGCGGTGAGGCCCGTTTTACCGCCCGCAGCCGTACCTGCCGCAGATTCGATGTAAACCGCCGCCGGAGCGGCACCCACCAGGCCTGAAAAGACGCTGCTCAGGGAGTCGGTGGTCAGTGCTTTGCCGCCATCGATAATCTGACCGTCTTTATCCAGCAGGTTCGCCTGACCCGCGACCGCACGGATAGTCCCGGTGGCATCGAACACCGCTGTCATCACCAGCGCCAGTACGCTTGGCAGGATAACCGGGTTCAGCGCGCCCACAATATCCAGGCTACCAATCAGGGAGTTGCCTTTGTCATCGCTCAGCGACGGCATAGCGAAGATACCGGAGAAGTGGACGTTCGGGTCAAAGATCAGGCCGACAATAGAGACGCCAATGATGGTCAGCAGAATACCGCCAGGCACTTTCAGTTTTTCCAGGCCGATGATCACCGCAAGGCCAATCAGGGACATGATTACCGGGAAGCTGGCAAAATGACCCAGTGCAACCGGCAGGCCATCAATAGGGTTCTTCACCACCAGACCCACGCCGTTTGCCGCGATCAGCAGCAGGAACAGGCCGATACCGATACCGGTTCCGTGCGCAACACCCTGCGGCAGATTGCGCAGGATCCAGCTACGAATACCGGTGGCAGAAATCACGGTAAACAGCACGCCCATCAGGAACACGGCGCCCAGGGCGACCGGAACGCTGATTTGCTGGCCCAGCACCAGGCTGAAAGCGGTAAATGCCGTCAGAGAGATAGCACAACCGATAGCCAGTGGCAGATTAGCCCACAGACCCATAACGATTGAGCCAACCCCCGCAACCAGACAGGTCGCGACGAAGACCGCTGCCGGTGGGAAGCCAGCTTTACCGAGCATGCCAGGCACGACGATGACGGAATAGACCATCGCCAGGAAAGTGGTTAAACCGGCGACAACTTCCTGACGAACCGTGCTACCACGGGCAGAAATTTTAAAGAAAGCGTCAAGCGAACCGCCGGTACGCGCTGAAGGCGTAGACATAGAAAACATCCCCTGAGAATTTTTATCGTTCGTTGGTATACGCGGCTGACAGTCCACTGCGTGTTAAACGTCCTCTCCCTGGCTGCGTTGTGACAAAGGGGTGTCACAAAAAGCAAACGTTTAACTCCGCGCATACAAAACGGTTGGAAGAAAAAGGCAAACGATTATCCAGCGTTTAGATACTGCTTTTCAACTGAACTTTGCCGCTTTTTGCTAATTTTCACTTATGGCGGTGAAGAAGTAACCGCCAGATGCGCAAACGTTATCGTTGATGCGCAACTTTGCAACATTTCAGGATCATTTTCAGCCGCCGGAAAGATCAACAGGACCGCCCTGTGCAATTGCCCGCTGCCAGCCAGGACGCATTTCTACCCGTGCTTTCCAGGCATGAGTATGCGGCAAATTGTCGATACCGCCTCTGGTGAGCAAGGCAAAAATGGGAAAACTCATCTGTATATCGGCCATGCTGAGTTCATCCCCGGCAAACCAGGGACGATGGGCCAGTTCAGATTCGATAAAGTGGGCATGGGTGGCAATTTGTTTATTCAGCCAGGCTTTTTCGATACCCCCGCCCAGCGCTTTGCCAAGGGTACGAAAACCAATGGGCACCGGTGGCTTTCCGAGGCTACTGAACACCAGCTTCATCAGCAGTAGTGGCATTAAGGATCCCTCCGCGTAATGCAGCCAGAACCGATACTGATGACGCAATGCTGCCTCCTGCGGTCTGAAACGCTGCCCGGGATCGTAGGTTTCCTGAAGGTATTCAAGGATTGCCCCCGACTCCGCGAGGATCAGTTCACCGTCCTGTAACACCGGCGATTTGCCCAGCGGGTGGATCTTTTTCAGCGATTCAGGGGCAAGCATCGTCTTTTCACGCTGATAACGAATCAGCTGGTAAGGCAGATCCAGCTCTTCCAGCGCCCAGAGAATACGCTGGGAACGCGACTGATTGAGGTGATGTACGGCGAGCATGATTTTCTCCCGGTTAATTCGATGTGTGTCTTATTCGAGTTAACTATAGAAAAGCCTTCACCCTGGATAAAAAATTTGCTAAAAAACGCGCGCCTTAACTGGCGATTTTTTCACCAGGCACTACACTAAAAGTGTCAGCACAATCCGGAACCTCCAACATAAATGAGGGGTGCTGATGTCGGGGGAAACCCTCCCATACGTAAATGGGATAGAGAGAAAGACAAAGACCGGACCGACTAAAGCGCCCCAGTTGGGCGCTTTAGTTTTTTGTGTCGCGGCCCCTGTTGCGCATTAATCGTCTTCCAGCAGTCGCGCGCCTGTCCCCTGGGCACCAAGCTGATCGCCAGGGTTACGTAACGGGCAATCACTGCGTGACAGACAGCCACAGCCGATACAACCATCCAGTTCATCGCGTAACGCCACCAGCGTATGGATACGCCGGTCGAGCTCCTCACGCCACTGAGAAGAGAGGTGCTTCCACTCCTTCACACTCAGCGTATGCCCTTCCGGTAATACCCCCAACGCATCGCCAATTGTCGCCAGCGGGATCCCGATACGTTGGGCAATTTTAATGATCGCCACATAACGTAAAACATCGCGGGTATAGCGCCGCTGATTACCGTTGTTACGGGTGCTTTTAATCAGGCCTTTGCTCTCATAAAAATGCAGCGCAGAGACGGCGACTCCACTACGTTTTGCCACCTCACCCGGCGTCAACAGTGCTTTTATGCGTGCTGTTTTTATTACCATAAAACCTCTTTACCTCAAGTTAACTTGAGGAATTATACTCAAGCCCGAACCAAACGACGAATCGAAACTGGAAAGCGAAAGAGGCAGAAATATGTCCCACCAGCAGATTATTCAGACCCTGACGGAATGGATTGATGACCATATCGATCAACCGTTAAACATTGATGTTGTCGCCAGAAAGTCTGGTTATTCAAAGTGGTATCTGCAACGGATGTTCCGCACCATCCAGCATCAGACGTTAGGGGATTATATTCGCCAGCGTCGGCTGCTGCTGGCGGCAGAAGCGCTGCGCACTACGCAGCGTCCGATTTTTGATATTGCGATGGATTTGGGTTATGTCTCGCAACAAACGTTTTCGCGGGTGTTTCGTCGTGAGTTTGATCGTACTCCCAGCGACTATCGCCATCACGCATAGCCGTCGCCGGGCAGGTTACTTTAGTGGAGGCGGCTGCTTAACCCAGGCCATAAATTCCTGCGGTGGCAGCGCCTTTGCAAAGTGCCAGCCCTGACAAAATTGCACGCCACGCTTTAACAGCCAGGTCACCTGTTCACCCGTTTCAACCCCTTCAGCAATAATCTTCAGACGCAGGCTATGAGCCATTTCGATGATATGTTCTGCGATAAGGTGGCTGGTGCTATTGGTGGTTAAGGTGTCGATAAAAGACTTATCGATCTTCAGAATGTCGACATTTAATGAATACAGGTTATGTAAGTTGGAATAGCCAGTCCCAAAATCGTCGATCGCCACTTCGTAGCCGGCCTGGCGAAATGCCTGAATAACAGGCGTGGTTTTGGGCACATCGATAAAACCGCGCTCAGTAACTTCAATTTTAATTTGCTCAGCACGTACAGAATATTCACGGGCTTTATTTGAGATCAGCGCAATAAGCCGTGAGGAGTGAAAGTCGACCGCTGATAAATTGATCGAAATATAAAGATCTGGCCACTTCGCCAGAAATTCACCTAAATCGAGAAAAACTTCATCCACAACATAATCGGTAACACGTTCGATCATGCCTTCTTTTTCTGCAAGCGGAATAAATTCTGCCGGACTCATTACCTGGCCATTAAACCCCGGCCAGCGCAATAATGCTTCTGCGCCAACACATTGGCCATTTTTTATATCAATAATAGGTTGGTAATGAAGTTTAAGCTGATGTTTAACTAATGCTCTATGGAGCAAACGACGCGGGGAGTTAAACTCCTGCCGTGTTCGCGACCACATCAGTAAAACAATAATACTGCAGATCATGCCCAGCGGTAGCGTCAGGGTCGCCTGATGGTAAAGAGACTGAAAGTAGCTATCACTGGATGTCGAAACTATGATGGCGATAGGGCGTTTGTCAGAATGTGCAATGGTATAAAAACGCTGCTCTTTTTGAAAAGTCAGGTCGCTTTTATGCACTAACGTTTCCATCGTTTGCAGGTCGGCCTGCGGACTGACGGAGAAAAACATCCTGGTGACGGTGTCATAAATGCCGAACGCCAGGGAAGGATCGTCTGAAGTCACTTCACTAAAGGAAAGTGGATTGACCACCGCCACATATTTACCCTGCTGCAGATAGACCATTTTATATCCAGGATAAAATGGCGTATCCCGGTAATAATAAATAGAGATGTCAGGCTTGCGTTTATACTCAGGTGGCGAAATAGCATACGATTGCGGTGGCGTTATTGCAGTAGAACAGATGAACTGCTCGCCATGGGCGTAAATTAAATCTGCAACATACAGACTGCCACGGGTGATATTGAGCATGTAATCACGATGCTCAGGAGAACAGATACGACCTTGATATTTTTCCGCAGCGCTGTAGGCTGAATTGACCTGCCCAATAACGATTTCTGTTTTATCCAGAGCCAGTTGGGCAAAAGAACGCAACTGTGCCCCTGTTTCCTTTACTGCACGGATGTGCGCAAACCATAGCGACAGCAACACCGGCAGGAGCACTACCACGATGATCCCGACGAGTCTCAGCATCTTGCGACGCACGCTATGATTCATTTCCGCCTATATCCCTGCATTTAGTGTGCCTGCATGTAATGACGGCAGGATGCTTTGATAAACAGGTGATTACGTTGCATGAATCATACGACATTAGCAACTTACTTTTTCCATTAAAAACCTAATATTTGGTTATGACGATAATATTTGCCCGTAAGGCAAACTAGAAGTATGCGTTATGTTTATATTAAGGAAAATATTTATCCACTACTCACCAGGTGCTTTTAGTTTGCGCAACAGACTATCTTTGATTAAGTCAAACTGTCCACAGGATAAAAAAAAGAGCAGCCAATCGCGTATTTTTTCATCTAATCGGCCGGGAGCCAAAGAACACGATAATATTTAAAAAATGGCTTCTGAGATGACGGTTTTGCTACGTCCGGTGCGCTTTGCATCGTACAGGGCATTGTCAGCAAGCGTAAGCAAAACTGAAGTATCAGAGACACCGCCGGTCACGAATACAACACCAGCGCTGAACGATAAGGTAATCTTTTCACCTTCTTTGAAAATGGGCTTGTCCATCAATGCGGAACGAATTTTTTGGCTAAAACGCATCGCGGACTCGCTGTCTTCCCCTGGTAACAAAATCAGAAATTCCTCACCCCCAAGTCGCCCCAGCGAGTAACCCAGCAAGCTGAGTTCGCGGATCTTTTCGCAGAAATGCAGCAGAGCCGCATCGCCGGTAAGATGCCCCCAGCGGTCGTTAATACTCTTAAAATGATCGAGGTCGAGCATCAGCAAGCTAAAGTGGCTGAAAGGGTCGCCGGGGACACAGGCGACAAGGGCCTCTTTAAACTGCCTCAGGATGGAGAAGCGGTTAAAACAACCGGTTAAATCGTCAGTGGTGGCCTTCATCGCCAGTTGGTGTTCCACCTTTTTGCGCTCGGTGATATCAAGCCCGATACTAAGAATCGACTTATCAGGCAATAAGATATTCGACCAGAGGACCGTCAGAGCTTCGCCATTACGTTTTACCGGGTGCCATTCGTGCATGTCGACCGTGGCGGAGGAGCTTACGGTGGCCCGAACCTGATGGCGGATTTCGGCATCCGGGAAAAACAGCGCTAGCGGGTCTGAACATTGATTTAGCTCCTCAATAGTCCAGCCAAACAAACGTTCGCACTCGCCATTCCACAGGACGCAGCGGTTATTTTTATCAAATGAATTCATTAATACTGGCGCGCGTTCAAATAAGACTTTGTATTGCGCAACGATACGCTGCATTTCCCTCACCATCCGCTCTCGGGCAACAATATCCAGAAGGTGGTCTTTTAATTTATCGACCAGAATAATTACCACACTTTTTATTATGTCCATTGAAGACAAAACCCGAGGGAAGGCTAAAAAGAAAAAGCCATCCAGACCCGATGCCGTTGAATTCAATTTGCAAAGAATGCCGCTTTGGTATTTATCCACGGCTTCATGGCCCGCAGGAAATAACAAAGAGCCGACCTGCCGACGCCAGCAAATAACCCGCCAGGCATGTTGATGACGACGCAATTGTGAATGTTCGAGAAACGCCAGTGTATCTTTGAGGCTACAGGAGTGATGCCCGGCACTGGCATGCTGGATCTCGCCCTCTTCTTCAACCACAACCCACGCAAGCGTTGACCCCACCGCCGTGTTGATGGCGCCAAGGATCTCAGCAAGCGTACGCTGATCGGTCAACTAGGGCATTAATTTTGCCAGAACGCCAAGCGCCACTGCACCATCATCCATAGGGATGGTGGAGATTTCTGTTGTCATTTTTTCTTTCACCGATGATTAAACACACCGGACCATACCCACAATGAGCAAACTGTAAAAACAGTAAAAACCAGACAAGCAGCGCCCGCATTAATAAATGCCGCGTAATGTGAAAATCGTCAGTTGAGGATATATCCATCAGGATCAAAAAACCTGAAAGGCCATACTCAGGTTATATAACCATTAGATCAAGAGTAATAGATCAATTGCAAACTGTAAATCAAACCAAAAAATCAATATAAATCATAAAGTTAAAACAAAAGCCATTGAAAGTATTTTATTGTTATTCATAGCAAAAAATTATAGCTCCCTTTTAATAGCATTTTTGTCCATATTCAAAAACCATTTATCTATAAAAAATCCAGCAACTCAGACTGGTGAATAAAAGAACAAATGTGATATAGTTCACATTATTCAAGGAAGAATGCTGTTTCACCCCGATTTATTCCCCTGCGGACCTAAGCATCGCCAGCGCCCTGTGCCTGTGGCGCAAGCCCGTCCGCCTGAGCGTTATTTTTTTGAGGATGGTTTCATGGCAACCTTAACCACCAGCGTCGTGTTGTTGCGCTGGCAGATATTAAGTGCAGTGCTGATGTTTATGGCCAGCACCCTGAATATTCGTTTTCGTAAAGCAGATTATATCGGCCTTGCAGTGATCAGTAGCGGTCTCGGCATGGTCGCCGCCTGCTGGTTCGCAACCGGCTTGTTGGGTATCACCCT
Source organism: Phytobacter sp. V91 (assembly GCF_965644225.1). Taxonomy (NCBI): domain Bacteria; kingdom Pseudomonadati; phylum Pseudomonadota; class Gammaproteobacteria; order Enterobacterales; family Enterobacteriaceae; genus Phytobacter; species Phytobacter sp. V91. The sequence continues at coordinate 21,828 of NZ_CBFFRJ010000008.1, forward strand.
GCTTGACGCCTCCAGTATCTGGCACAATGTGCTGAATATTATGGAAGAAATGTCGCAGAAAGCGCCACCTGAATGGCCGATGGTCATCACCTGATCAAGCAGCGTCATGCAGGGTAAAGCCGGTCAATTCAACCATTGACCGGCTTTTTTATTGCGCCGTTTTCCTGTCCTCCGCCCGTGCTTATCAGCCGAGCGGCGGCGTGCGCGGCGGCACCAGGCGCTTACTGCCGGTAGCTTCGAACGCGGCGGCAAAACGCAGCAGGTTGTTGTCGTCATAAGCCCGCCCCGCAAAGGTCAAGCCCACCGGCATGCCGGTATCGGCCATCACCCCCATCGGAACGGTAACGGTCGGCACGCCCAGGTGGCGGATGGCAAGGTTACCGTTGGCAACCCAGACCCCATTACTCCAGGCGATATCGGCCGAAGCCGGGTTGATATCCGCATCCGCCGGGGCAACGTCAGCCACGGTGGGGAACAGTACCGCGTCGAGTTTGAGTTCGCTCATCCAGTCTTCCAGATCCAGCTTGCGGGTCTTCTCCAGACCACGCAGACCGTCAGGCACGCTGGCTATCTGGTCATACGGTTTGATGCCGCGCCTGGCCATATTGACATACTCTTCCATACCTGCGGCCAGGTCGCCCTCGCGGTTCGGCAAAGTGCCCGGATCGTGGGGGAAGATCAGCGGCCCGTTAACGTCGGCCAGTTTGTTCAGTTTGGGATCGCCATTGGCGCGCAGGAAGTCGTCAAAGGCCCAGCCAGACAGCTCCCATAGCTCATCATGGAGATATTCCGGGGTGACAATACCGCGGTTGTACACCGTTGGCGCGCCGGGACGATCTCCTTCGCAGTTAGACACCAGCGGGAAATCCACCTCCACCACTTCGGCACCGGCAGCTTCCAGCGCTTTGCGTGCCGCTTCCCAATGGTCGATCACTGAAGCCCGGGTGTGGATACGCTGACCCGTTGGGCCGCCAATACCGGGGTTTTCGCTGGTCCCGGCCAGTTCATCTTTGTTGATAAACATGCGTGGCACACCCAGGCGTTTGCCTCGCAGAGTATCGCCCCTGGCAGCGAGATCCAGGTAGGAGGCCGGGCGGACCTCTGACGCTTTGGGAATGCTCACCCAGGGCTGCAAACGCCACAGATCGCCACGGTTGTCCGCATCATCCGCGACAATAATGTCAAGCACCTCAAACAGATCGGCCATAGTGCGGGTATAAGGCACCACCACATCCATGGTCGGGGTCAGCGGCCAGTTGCCGCGCACAGAGATCACGCCGCGTGACGGGGTGTAGGCGCACAGGCCGTTGTTCGATGCCGGGCCACGACCGCTCGACCAGGTTTCTTCAGCCAGCCCAAAGGCGGCGAAGCTGGCGGCGGTAGCAGTGCCTGCGCCATTAGAGGAGCCAGAAGCAAAAGGTGCGGTAAGGTAGCGGCCGTTATACGGGCTTTCGGCACGTCCGTAGACGCCGCGCTGCATACCGCCATTGGCCATTGGCGGCATATTCGTCTTACCAAGGCAAATAGCCCCTGCGGCGCGCAGGCGTTCAATAGTGAACGCATCGCGACAGGCCACCAGGTCCTTGAAAGCCGGGCTGCCGGAAGCCGCGGTGAGCCCTTTCACCAGATAGCTGTCTTTGGCGGTGTAGGGAATACCGTCCAGCGGACCCAGCGTTTTACCACTGGCACGGCGCGCGTCAGAAGCTTCGGCTTCCTTTAGCGCGTCAGGATTACGTACCACCACCGCATTCAGCCTGGTCTCAGTCTCAGGGCCATCGTAAGCATCGATTCGGGCGAGATATGCACTGACCAGTTCAACAGCCGTAGTGCGACCCGATTCGAGCGCTTCACGTAGCGCGGCAATAGAAACCTCGGTAACCTCGATCATGCTGCTTTCTCCGGCAGGAAGGTGAATCGTTGGCGGCCTCCGCCGTGCAGGGCGGACACATCGCAATCCTTATCGTGTCTTTTCATAAGCGTGACTCCTTGGTTGGTACGTTTACGCGAATATATTCAGGGAGTTATTATCTGAAGTACAGCCTCACCGTCTTTGGACCTGTTCTGTCGCGCATTCATTGAGTTCTGCATACGCTTTTTTAGCCCGACGGATAATAATGTCACCCACGCCCAGTACAAGTATTACCTCAGTCAGAATCGGGCCACGATGACGCATGTGTTTTTTTTATTCATTAAAACAGCCGATTATATTTTTAATGCCACCGCAGGTTTGTAATGAGAACCATTCTCATATTAACATGCCGCCGTGATTATCAACTTTTGATACTTTTAGCCATGCCTGACTACGCCACGACACCCGTTCCTGTGACGATTGAATCGCTGTATGGCGAGCATCATGGCTGGCTAAAATCATGGCTCACCCGCAAGCTTCAGTCGACCTTCGATGCCGATGACATCACCCAGGATACCTTTTTGCGTATTATGCGCGGTGAATCCCTGACGGCTATCCGCGATCCAAAATCATTCCTCTGCACCGTCGCCAAACGGGTCATGATCGATCTGTTCCGCCGTAACGCGCTGGAAAAGGCCTGGCTTGAAATGCTGGCACAGTTGCCGGAAGACTCAGCGCCGTCACCGGAAGTACAGCAAAGCCAGCTCGAATTATTACAGCTCCTGGATCGCATGCTGGACGGTCTGAGCAGTAAAGCACGGGAAGCCTTTTTGCTGTCGCAACTGGATGGAATGGCCTACAACGATATTGCCGCCCGGCTGAACGTCTCGGTCAGCTCAGTGAAAAAGTATGTCGCTAAAGCCGTAGAACATTGCCTGCTGTTTCGCCTGGAGCATGGGTTATGAGCAGCGCGCTGACAGATGCCCGCCGCCAGGCGTTGCGTTCGGCGTCCCACTGGTATGCAACCCTCAGTGATAAACAGGTTAGCCCACAGCAAACCGCGCGCTGGCAACAATGGTACGAGCAGAGCCAGGAAAACCAGTGGGCCTGGCAGCAGGTGGAAAACTTACGTAATGAGATGAGCGCGATCCCCGGAGAGCTGGCACACCGTGCCCTGCAGGACACGCAGCTTACCCGCCGTCGGGTGATGAAAGGGATGCTCCTGCTGTTGGGGTTAGGCGGAGGCTGGCGTCTCTGGCAGTCCGAGACCGGGGAAGGGCTACGCGCGGATTACCGCACCGCGAAAGGCGCAGTTCAGCAACTGACGCTCGCCGATGGCAGCCAGCTGGCGCTGAATACCGACACCGCCGTCGACGTGCAGTTTGATGGCGAACAGCGACTTATTCGACTCTGGTATGGCGAAATTGCCATTACCACCGCCAAAGATACCTTGCAGCGCCCGTTCCATGTGCAGACCCGCGAAGGGCGGCTGACCGCGCTGGGTACACGCTTTAGCGTGCGCCAGCAGGACAATGGCGTCGAACTTACGGTGCAACAGCACGCCGTCGAAGCAAGACTGGCATCCTCCCCTGACCAGATAAGGGTGGTCGAACAGGGGCAAAGCCTGCGCTTTAATGCCACGACCTTTGGCGCCGTCCAGCCTCGTGATGAAGAGGAGATCAGCTGGACGCAGGGGGTACTCAGTTTCAGCGATAAGCCGCTCGCCGAGGTGATTGCCATTCTTGGCCGTTACCGTTCCGGCATCGTGCAGTGCGACCCGCCGGTCGCCGGATTACGGCTCAGCGGCACCTTCCCGCTTAATGATACCGATCGAATTTTGCAGACCATCGCAAAAACACTTCCCGTAAAAATTCAATACGTTACAAGGTACTGGGTTAACGTAACCGCGTTAAGCTAATTGAAAACGAAAAAAATTATCATTTTCGTTTGTCCTTTTTCCCTCCTTCGTCCGACTTCATAGATGAACACAACAAAAATGATGATGGAGACGTTATGACGCCTTTTCGCGCACTTCGTAAAACAACACCTTTGGTCATGGCAATACGTTTGAGTTTGCTGCCGGTGGCAAGCCTTGCCAGCACCGCAGCCTTCGCCGCCGTCGCACCGGCGACAATCCAGTATGACATTCCCGCCGGAGCCCTGGACAAAGCGCTCAACCAGTTTGCCGCCAAAAGCGGTATTACCCTTTCGGTGGATGCCAGCCTGACTCGTGGCAAACAGAGCCAGGGCCTGAAGGGAACCTGGACCGTTGATGGCGGTTTAGAAACCATGCTGTCCGGCAGCGGCCTGCAAAGCAAAGCCCTGGGCAATAATGCCTGGACGCTTGAGCAAACGCCCGCCGGGCAGGAAGAGTCACTCACCATCATCGGCGACTGGCTGGGAGAAGCCCGTGAGAATGATGTTTTTGAACATGCAGGCGCACGTGATGTGATTCGCCGCGATGCCTTTGCCAGCTCCGGGGCAACGACCATGCGCGAAGTACTTAACCGTATCCCTGGCGTCTATGCCCCGGAAAATAACGGTACAGGTAGCCACGATCTGGCGATGAACTTCGGTATTCGTGGGCTTAACCCGCGTCTTGCCAGCCGCTCTACCGTGCTGATGGATGGCATTCCCGTTCCCTTTGCGCCCTATGGCCAGCCGCAGCTCTCCCTCGCGCCAGTCTCGCTGGGAAATATGGACGCCATTGACGTAGTCCGTGGCGGCGGGGCCGTGCGTTATGGGCCGCAAAGCGTGGGCGGCGTCGTCAACTTTGTGACCCGTGCCATCCCGAAAGAGTTCGGTATTGAAGCCGGTATGGAAGGCCAGCTTAGCCCGTCCTCTTCGCAAAACTCGCCGAAAGAAACCCACAATCTGATGATTGGCGGCACGGCGGAAAATGGTTTTGGCTCAGCGCTGCTGTACTCAGGGACGCGTGGCAGCGACTGGCGCGAGCATAGCTCAACCCGCATTGACGATATCATGCTGAAAAGCAAATATGCCCCCAACGAGGTGCATACCTTTAACAGCCTGCTGCAATATTACGATGGCGAAGCCGATATGCCCGGCGGCCTGTCACGCGCGGACTACGATAAAGACAGATGGCAGTCCACCCGCCCTGACGACAGCTTCTGGGGTCGCCGCCAACTGGCAAGCCTCGGCTATCAGTTCCAGCCGGACAGCCAGCATAAATTCAATATTCAGGGCTTCTACACCCGCACCCTGCGCAGCGGTTATTTGCTCCAGGGCGCGCGCGTTACCCTGTCGCCGCGTGATTACTGGGTCCGGGGTATTGAGCCGCGCTACAGCCAGAGCTTCAACCTCGGCCCGACCGCGCATGAAGTGGGCGTTGGCTACCGCTATGTGAATGAGTCAACGCATGAGATGCGTTACTACACCTCCGCCACCAGTGGACAAATGCCATCCACGCAAAGTCCGTATGACCGCGACACCCGTTCCGGTACCGAGGCCCACGCCTGGTATCTCGACGATCGTGTTGACGTCGGCAACTGGACTATCACCCCGGGTATGCGCTTCGAACATATCGAGTCATATCAGGACAACAATATCAAAGGCACCCGTGAGGAAGTGAGCTACAACGCGCCGCTGCCTGCACTGAATGTGCTTTATCACCTCAACGAAAGCTGGAATCTCTATGCCAACACCGAAGGTTCGTTCGGAACAGTACAGTACAGTCAAATTGGCAAGGCTGTGCAAAGCGGCAATGTGGAGCCGGAAAAAGCGCGTACCTGGGAAGTCGGAAGCCGATACGACGACGGCGTCCTGAGCGCGGAAATGGGGCTGTTCCTGATTAACTTCGATAATCAGTACGACTCCAACCAGACCAATGACACGGTTACGGCGCGTGGTAAAACACGCCACACCGGCGTGGAAGGCCAGGTTCGCTATGACTTCTCAGACCTGACCCCTGCGCTGGAAAATGTTTCAGCTTACGCCAGCTATGCGTACGTCAACGCGGAAATTCGCGAAGCAGGTGACACTTACGGCAACCAGGTTCCCTTCTCGCCAAAGCACAAAGGCACCTTCGGCGTGGATTACAAACCCGGAAACTGGACGTTCAACCTGAACAGCGAGTTCCAGTCCAGCCAGTTTGCTGACAATGCCAATACCCGCGCAGAGAGCGCCGATGGCAGCACCGGTCGTATCCCGGGGTACATGTTATGGGGCGCGCGCGCCGGGTACCAGTTCGGCGCTGATATGGCGCACCTGAACCTGGCCTTTGGCGTGAAGAACCTGTTTGACCATGAGTACTTCACCCGCTCGTATGATGACAACAACAAAGGTCTCTACGTCGGGCAACCACGCACGCTGTATATGCAAGGTTCAGTGAAGTTCTAAGTCTGGTATCGCCGGATGGGGCAAAACGCCTTATCCGGCCTGCAGGACAGTTGGTTTTTTGCCGTCGGGCTGGCCTGCGCCGCCCGACAGGACGGGAGAAATATGTTGGCTTATATTCGTTTTTTATTGGCGGGCCTGCTGGTACTGACCAGCCAGGCCTTTGCCGTTACCGTTCAGGATGAGCACGGCAGCTTTACCCTCGATAAAACGCCACAACGGATTGTGGTACTGGAACTCTCCTTCGCCGATGCGCTGGCAGCGGTAAACGTCAGCCCGGTGGGGATTGCGGATGATAACGATCCCTCCCGCATTCTTTCCGACGTCAGCGCCCGTTTTACGCCGTGGCAATCTGTCGGCACCCGCGCGCAGCCGAGCCTGGAAGTGATTTCGGCCCTGAAGCCGGATCTGATCATCGCAGACAGCAGCCGTCATGCCGGTATTTACGCCGCGCTACAGGCTATCGCCCCGGTGTTATTACTGAAGTCCCGTAACGAAACCTACGAAGAAAATCTGCAATCTGCGACGATCATCGGCAAAGTTGTGGGCAAAGAGGGAGAGATGACCCAACGCCTGGCGTTACATCACCAGCGGATGCAGGCCTTTGCCGCCGACCTTCCCAAAGGCGCCACGGTGGTGTTTGGTACCTCCCGCGAACAGCAATTCAACCTGCACTCCAGCCAAAGCTACACCGGTAGCGTGCTGGCTTCGCTGGGGTTAACCCTCCCGGCCGCCGTCAATAATGCCCCGATGGCCGCTATTGGTCTGGAACAGTTGCTGGCAATCAACCCGCAGTGGCTGATTGTGGCGCACTATCGCCAGCAGAGCATTGTCCGCACCTGGCAGCAGGACCCACTCTGGCCAATGATGCAGGCGGCGCAGAAGCAGCAGATTGCACAAGTGGACAGTAATACCTGGGCGCGGATGCGCGGTATTTTTGCCGCCGAGCGTATCGGTTCCGACATGGTCAAAATTGTTCATCATCAAGCGGTTATCACCGCCCCATGACCCACGGGAGCCCAATATTGTGGCGCTGGGGTCTGCCCGTACTGGTACTGGGAGGTGTGTTCTGGCTGAGCCTGTTTTGCTGGTCGCCGGTGGCTATTCCCGCATTTAGCGCCCTGCATGCGTTATTGCCAGGCCCCCCGTCTTCGATGGCGGAAGCGCTGGTGCAGAACCTGCGTCTGCCGCGCAGCCTGGTGGCCATGCTGATTGGCGCAAGTCTGGCGCTGGCCGGAACCCTGCTGCAAACGCTGACCCACAATCCGCTGGCCTCGCCCTCGCTGCTGGGTATTAACAGCGGCGCGGCGCTGGCAATGGCCGTGGTCAGCGCCATCAGCCCGGCACCGCTGGCAGGCTTTTCACTGGCCTTTATTGCGGCCGTGGGCGGCGGGCTGTGCTGGCTGCTGGTGATGACAGCAGGCGGCGGCTGGAGGCGATCACTGGACAGGCATCGGGTGATCCTCGCAGGTATCGCTCTTTCGGCACTGTGTATGGCCCTCACCCGCGTTACCCTGCTGCTGGCTGAAGACCACGCTTACGGTATCTTTTACTGGCTGGCTGGCGGCGTCTCTCACGCTCGCTGGCAGGAATTCTGGCATCTTTTCCCGGTGGTTGCGCTGGTGACGCCAGTCGTCCTGTTACTGGCAAATTCGCTGAATCTGCTCAATATCAGCGATGATTCTGCCCACACCCTGGGCGTCAATCTGCCGCGAGTACGGCTTATCATCAACCTGGCGGTATTGCTGTTGGTAGGAACCTGCGTCAGCGTTGCCGGGCCGGTGGCCTTTATTGGCCTGTTGATGCCGCACCTGGCGCGACTATGGGTGGGGCATAGCCACCAGCGCCTGCTGCCGATGAGCATGTTGCTGGGCGCGACCTTTATGCTGCTGGCTGACCTCGTTTCCCATGGGCTGGCCTGGCCTGGCGAACTGCCAGCCGGGGCAGTCGTGGCGTTAATTGGCGCGCCGGGATTTGTCTGGCTGGCCAGGAGGCGCGGATGAACACTCGTACTTTCGCGGGGCTGCTACTGCTGATGCTATTGCTGACAACCGCGCTGGCGCTGCGGGCGGGCGCGCTGCCGCTGCCGTGGTCGGCGCTGTTCTCAGGCTGGCAGTCAGGCAGTGAACACCACTATGTGCTGACGCAATATCGCCTGCCGCGCGTAATTCTGGCGCTAGTGGTCGGCGCGGCACTGGCGGTCGCGGGCGTGCTGGTGCAGGGAACGATACGCAATCCGCTGGCATCGCCGGATATTCTGGGTATTAACCACGCCGCCAGTCTGGCAGCGGTGGGCGCTATGCTGCTGATCCCTGGGCTGTCGGTGTTCTGGCTCCCCTTTATGGCCTTCGTCGGGGGCATGGCGGGCCTGTTTTTGCTGCGCGCGCTGGTCAACACGGCTTCCCCTATGAAGCTGGCATTAACCGGGGTCGCCCTTTCCGCCTGCTGGGCCAGCGTCCTCGATTATCTGCTGCTCTCCCGTCCGCAGGATATTAATAACGGGCTGCTGTGGCTGACGGGCAGTCTGTGGGGGCGGGATCTCTCCTTTGTGATGGTGGCGCTGCCCGCGCTGCTGGTGCTGGTTCCCTTGAGTTTCTTCTACAGCCGTGACCTGGACTTACTGGCGCTGGGAGATGAACGTGCCGCCACCCTGGGCGTTTCGGTCGCCCGCACCCAGTTTCAGGTCCTGTTGCTCGCCGTTGCCCTGACCTCGGTCGGCGTCGCCGTATGCGGGCCAATAGGTTTTATCAGCCTTGTGGTTCCCCACATTATGCGCCGCTGCGCAGGTGGCCGACACCGGGTGCTGCTCCCTCTTAGCGCACTGACTGGCGCGCTTGTTCTGCTGCTGGCCGACCTTCTGGCCCGCACAATCAATCCACCGATGGAGCTCCCCGCCGGGGTGCTGACCGCCATTATCGGCGCGCCGGGTTTTATCTGGCTGTTAGTAAGGATGCGCTAATGAATGTGAGAACCGAAAGTCTGACTGCTGGCTATGGCGCAACATCCGTCCTGAAGGATATCTCCCTTGTGCTGCCGTCTGAGAAAATCACCGCGCTGCTTGGCCCCAATGGCTGTGGTAAATCGACGCTGTTAAAGTGCTTTTCACGGCTTTTAGCCCCTCAGTCTGGCCATATCTGGCTGGATGAAAAACCGATGGCATCCTTTAATTCCCGTCAGTTATCACGGCGGCTGGCGCTGTTGCCCCAGCATCATATGATCCCGGAGGGCATTACCGTCCGTGAGCTGGTTGCCTATGGTCGCAGCCCCTGGCTTCCCCTCTGGGGACGATTGTCGAAGCATGACAATATGATGATTGATGCCGCCATGGCGAAAACCCACACCGCAAGCCTGGCATCAAGTCAGTTAACCCGGCTCTCAGGCGGCCAACGACAGCGCGCTTTTCTGGCGATGCTGCTGGCCCAGGATACTCCCATTGTTCTGCTTGATGAGCCCACCACCTGGCTGGATATTAATCATCAGGTCGAATTAATGGGATTAATGCAGGCACTGCGCGATAGCGGAAAAACGGTGATTACCGTGCTGCATGATCTTAATCAGGCCAGCCGCTATTGCGACAATCTGGTGGTGCTGGCAAGTGGAAGAATTGCCGCCCAGGGAACGCCGCAGGAGGTCATGACGCCTGCGCTGTTGCGCGAGGTATTTAGCGTAGCAGCAGAGATCCACCCGGAGCCGGTGTCCGGCAGGCCGATGTGCGTGATTTGCGATTAAGGACGAGCACAAAAAAATAACCCTCTCGATGGAGAGGGTTATCATGCGGGAGATCTTAGAACGGGATGTCGTCGTCGAAGTCCATCGGCGGTTCGTTAGACTGTGCCGGTGCGGACTGCTGCGGACGGGACTGCGCGCCGCCGCTGAACTGGTTGCCGCCCTGCGGCTGCTGAGGCTGCCCCCAACCGCCCTGCTGACCCTGGCCGCCCTGACCACCACCGGCCGGAGCGCCACCGCCCTGACGGCCGCCCAGCATTTGCATGGTGCCGCCGACGTTGACCACCACTTCAGTGGTGTACTTTTCAGAGCCGGACTGATCGGTCCATTTGCGGGTACGCAGCTGGCCTTCGATATAGACCTGAGAACCTTTACGCAGGTATTCACCGGCGACTTCAGCCAGTTTGCCGAACAGCACAACACGGTGCCACTCAGTCTGCTCTTTCATCTCACCGGTCGCTTTATCGCGCCAGGATTCGGAGGTCGCCAGCGTAATGTTGGCAACTGCGCCACCACTCGGCATGTAGCGTACTTCCGGGTCCTGCCCCAGATTACCGACGAGAATCACCTTGTTTACGCCTCTGCTGGCCATGATCGAGTCTCCTGAATACGTTTCTGTATAGTGTAAACGCGAGAGTGTACCATTTCCACTTGGTCTTCCGATAGTTTCGAAGCATCTTCCAGAGTTCTCACGAACCGCACATTCTTGCACAGCTAACCAGAATAAGCATTCCAATACTGTATATTCAGACAGGGTAAATTGTGTCATAATTAGCCGTTTCCGCCGGTTGCCCTTCGAGCAAACCTGGCGATCCGTGTTTTAACCGGGAAAGGTGAATGGATAAGATCGAAGTACGGGGCGCACGCACCCACAATCTCAAAAACATCAACCTCGTCATCCCACGCGACAAGCTGATTGTCGTTACCGGGCTGTCGGGTTCGGGTAAATCTTCACTGGCCTTCGACACCCTGTATGCCGAAGGGCAGCGACGCTATGTTGAATCGCTCTCCGCTTACGCCCGTCAGTTCCTGTCACTGATGGAAAAACCGGACGTTGACCATATCGAAGGGCTCTCACCGGCGATTTCCATCGAGCAGAAATCGACGTCGCACAACCCGCGTTCCACCGTCGGTACCATCACTGAAATTCACGATTATCTGCGTCTGCTGTTTGCCCGCGTCGGCGAGCCGCGCTGCCCGGATCATGATGTGCCGCTCGCAGCGCAAACCGTCAGCCAGATGGTCGATAACGTGCTGGCGCTGCCGGAAGGTAAACGCCTGATGCTGCTGGCTCCGGTGATTAAAGAGCGTAAAGGCGAGCACACCAAAACCCTGGAAAATCTCGCCAGCCAGGGCTATATCCGTGCGCGTATTGATGGCGAAGTGTGCGATCTTTCCGATCCGCCGCCGCTGGAATTGCAAAAGAAACACACCATCGAAGTGGTTATCGATCGCTTCAAGGTGCGTGAGGATCTGTCGCAACGCCTTGCCGAGTCATTTGAAACGGCGCTTGAGCTCTCCGGCGGTACGGCAATTGTCGCCGATATGGACGACGCCAAAGCCGAAGAACTGCTGTTTTCCGCCAACTTCGCCTGCCCGGTGTGTGGCTACAGCATGCGCGAGCTGGAGCCACGCCTGTTTTCGTTCAACAACCCGGCGGGCGCCTGCCCGACCTGTGACGGCCTTGGCGTGCAGCAGTATTTCGACCCGGACAGGGTTATCCAGAATCCTGAGCTTTCACTGGCCGGCGGCGCTATTCGCGGCTGGGATCGGCGTAATTTCTACTATTTCCAGATGCTCAAGTCGCTGGCTGAGCATTATAAATTTGATGTCGATGCCCCATGGGCCAGCCTGAGCGCGAATGTGCACAAAGTGGTGCTGTTCGGTTCCGGTAAAGAGAACATTGAATTCAAGTATATGAACGATCGCGGCGATACCTCCGTGCGCCGTCACCCATTCGAAGGCGTGCTGCACAATATGGAGCGCCGCTACAAAGAGACCGAATCCTCAGCGGTACGCGAAGAGCTGGCAAAATTTATCAGCAATCGTCCGTGCACAAGCTGCGAAGGAACGCGTCTGCGGCGTGAAGCACGCCATGTGTATGTTGAAAACACCCCCCTGCCGACCATTTCAGATATGAGCATCGGCCATGCGATGGACTTCTTCACCAATCTGAAGCTCTCCGGTCAGCGGGCTAAAATAGCCGAAAAAGTGCTCAAAGAGATTGGCGACAGGCTGAAATTCCTCGTCAACGTCGGTCTGAACTACCTGAGCCTTTCTCGCTCTGCGGAGACCTTATCCGGCGGCGAAGCCCAGCGTATCCGTCTGGCAAGCCAGATTGGCGCAGGCCTGGTGGGCGTGATGTATGTGCTGGACGAACCCTCGATCGGCCTGCATCAGCGCGATAACGAACGTCTTTTAGGAACCCTGATTCACCTGCGCAACCTCGGTAACACGGTGATCGTCGTCGAGCATGATGAAGACGCTATTCGCGCGGCTGACCATGTGATCGATATCGGTCCTGGTGCTGGCGTGCACGGCGGTCAGGTGGTGGCTGAGGGCACACTGGATGCCATTATGGCAGTGCCGGAGTCCCTTACCGGCCAGTACATGAGCGGCAAACGCAAAATTGAAGTCCCTAAATCACGAGCCAAAGCCGACCCGCAAAAAGTGCTGAAGCTGTCCGGCGCGCGCGGCAACAACCTCAAAGACGTGACCCTGACGCTGCCGGTTGGCCTGTTTACCTGTATTACCGGGGTTTCCGGCTCGGGTAAATCGACGCTGATCAACGACACCCTGTTCCCGATCGCGCAGACCCAGCTTAACGGGGCTACCCTGGCTGAGCCTGCGCCGTATCGCGAGATTCAGGGTCTGGAACATTTCGATAAAGTTATCGATATTGACCAGAGCCCGATTGGCCGTACGCCGCGCTCCAACCCGGCGACCTATACCGGCGTCTTCACCCCCGTGCGCGAACTCTTTGCCGGCGTACCGGAATCTCGTTCCCGCGGCTACACGCCTGGACGTTTTAGCTTTAACGTCCGCGGCGGGCGCTGCGAAGCCTGCCAGGGTGATGGCGTCATCAAGGTTGAGATGCACTTCCTGCCGGATATCTACGTGCCCTGCGATCAGTGCAAAGGCAAACGCTATAACCGCGAAACGCTGGAAATCAAGTACAAGGGCAAGACTATCCATGAAGTGCTGGATATGACCATCGAAGAGGCCCGCGAATTCTTTGATGCCGTTCCGGCACTGGCGCGCAAGCTGCAAACCTTGATGGACGTGGGCCTGACCTATATTCGTCTTGGTCAGTCGGCGACCACCCTTTCCGGCGGCGAAGCCCAGCGCGTGAAACTGGCGCGCGAGTTATCCAAACGCGGCACCGGTCAGACGCTCTATATTCTTGATGAGCCGACCACCGGCCTGCACTTTGCCGATATCCAGCAACTGCTGGAGGTGCTCCACCAGCTCAGAGACCAGGGCAACACCATTGTGGTCATTGAGCACAATCTGGATGTGATTAAAACCGCAGACTGGATTGTTGACCTCGGGCCGGAAGGCGGCAGCGGCGGCGGCGAAATTCTGGTCGCAGGAACTCCGGAAACCGTCGCCGAATGCGAAGCATCGCATACGGCGCGCTTCCTGAAACCGATGCTGAAATAATCAGTCCGAAAGCTGTTGCCTGAGCGGATCGGGCAACAGCGAAACGGCCTGTTTATATGAGGCATTCACCAGGTAGTAAATCTGCGAATCGGGCAGGGATCCATCGAGATAAATGGTGCTCCAGTGGGCTTTGTTCAGATGCCTGCTGGGGCGCACGTCAGCATGTTGTTGCCGTAGCAGTTCTGCCAGTTCCGGGCTGGTTTTCAGCGATGCCGCCGGGCGCCCTTCCACCTCTTTCACCATGGCGAAAAGCACGTCAGCAACCTTAATCTGCGTGGCTTTCCAGTCACTATGTACGCTCTGTTCTGCTCCGGGTTTAGCCATGCAATACTGGAGTAACTCCGAAATTGTCATCCTTATTCCCCTTGTAGTGTCGCGGTGATTTTCCGCGAACCGCCGTGGATACGATATCGATAACCGCCTGCATTCAGATTAGGAGAAAATTCTCTCTGTGCCCGTCGGAAAATCAGGTTAACAACCACAAAGGGTGCTGACAATATGCAGGATACTGACGAACCTCATCCCGGCGTTCGTTATGACGCCTGATGCGCAAGTATTGATGCGCCAATCAAGCCGCCATCACTAAAATGGCAACCAGGGATCAGTAAGGGTTCATCCGTTTTAAGCAGGATCTTGCGCCGAACTGCCTCATCCAGACGAGCGATCAACGTTAACTCACTGGCTAAGCCCCCTCCGGCCACAATTTTGTGAGGACCCAGTATATTCACCGCATGCGCCAGTGGCTCGCTGACCAACTCGACCCATACCGCCAGCGTCATGGCTGCCTGCTCTTGTTCGGCAAACGCCGCCTGCACAATGTCCTGGCTGGCGAGCGACTCGCCGCTGAGTAACTGATGCAAACGTTCAATCCCTCTGGCCCCGCCTAGCGTATCAAGGCAACCAGACTGACCGCAGCCGCAGGGTAAACGCGGCAATGTGACCGTTTTTCCCTGTACGACGAGGCTGGTCGGGGTAACAGGAGCATGTCCCCATTCAGCGCTAATCCCCTGATTACCTTTAAAGATTTTCCCGTGGATCGCAATCCCCCCGCCAATTCCGCTGCCGATAATAATCCCCAGAACCACCGGCAGATCTTTTGCCGCGCCGTAGCAGGCCTCAGCCAGGGTAAAGCAATCGGCATCATTAGCCATCACCACCGTTCGCCCCAGGTCAGCAGATAAGGTCTGGGTGATTTTCACCCCCTGAAAGGGAGGGACATTGCTGGCAAGAATACTATCCTGAGCGATATCCACTACGCCTGCGCAGGAGAGAGCGACAGGGCTGCTGGTTGATAAGGCATCACCGTATTCGGCAATAATGCTGCGAATAGCCGCCGAAAAATCCGCCCAGTGCGTGGCAAGAAGCGGACGCTGCCGTTTATGACTAATAACGCCCTCAGCAGTTGAAAGCGCGCTTTTAATGAAAGAGCCGCCAATATCCAGGCACAATACGCTGTTATTCATAAACGGGAATCCAGTAAGTCACGAAGGCCATCGCCCAACACATTGAATCCCAGCACCGAGACGACGATAGCAAGCCCTGGCCACAGAGAGATGCCCAGGCTCATGCCAAGAAAGTTACGCCCATCGCTCATCATCGTGCCCCATTCAGGCATTGGCGGTTGCACGCCCATACCGAGGAAAGACAGAGATGCCGCCGCCAGGATAACAGACCCGCCAGTTAACGTTGCCTGAACGGTAATAGGGCCGAGGGTATTACGCAGAATATAATGAATAATCAATCTTCTGTAGCCAATCCCTAGCGACCGGGCGGCTTCCATATATTCCATGTTCTTAATACCTAACGTCAGGTTACGACTCAGACGCGCATATACCGGAACCGAAAAAATAGCGATGGCAAGTAGCATATTCATCAGCCCTGAACCCAGGACGCTGACCAGCAAAATCGCCAGCACAATTCCCGGGAAGGCAAAAATGACATCCATCACCCACATAATCGCGTGGTCAACATACTTGCCGCATAACGCCGCAGCGATCCCCAGTGGTAATCCCATCAGCAGAGATAGCGCGACGCTGACCGCCACTTCAATTAACGATATCCGGGCGCCGTAAACAGTGCGTGAAAAAATATCCCGACCATAGTCATCGGTCCCCATCCAGTGCTCTGGAGAAGGAGAGGCAAGGATATTTATTAAATCCTGGGCATAGGGATCATAATGGGCAATCAGCGGGGCAAAAATGGCGCACAGCGTGATTAACCCCACCAAAAAACCACCAATGCTGATGGCAGGATGTTTCACCATCCAGCGCAGAGACGTCGCCAGGTTATTTCTCGATTTTTCTACCGTAATGTCAGACATGTTAATCAAACCTTATTTTCGGATTGATTCTGGCGATAATGATTTCACCGATCAGATTCATCACCACAACACTTGCCACCGTTATCATTGTTACCCCCTGAATAACCGGGTAATCACGATAACGCACTGAATCGACCAGATAGCGCCCGATACCAGGCCAGTTAAAGACAGACTCCGTAACCACCGCGCCGCCAATTAAGCTGCCGAAATTCAGGGCAATAATAGTAACGATGGGAATCAGTGCATTGCGCAATGCATGTTTAAAGTAGATTTGAAAAGGGGCTAATCCCTTGGCTCTGGCAGTGCGAATATAGTCTTCACCCAACACATCCACCATGCTGGAACGCGTCATTCTGGACATCACCGCCATAGGGAAAATACCCAGACATACTGACGGCAATATATAGCTTTTCCATCCCTCAGCACCTAACAGAGGAAGCCAGCCCAGTTTCACCGAGAACGTATCCATCGCAATTAAAGCCAGCCAAAAGTTGGCGATAGATGCCCCGGCTATCGCCATCAGCATCAGCACATGATCGGCCAAGTGATTACGATAAATCGCCGCACACATACCGGCAGGGACGCCAATGGCCATCGCCATAATCCAGGCCAGTAACGCCAGGCCCAGGGTATAAGGTGCGCGTTCGCCTATCTCTTCTGATACTGGCTGGCCTGATTTTAGCGACGTGCCAAAATCGCCTTTCAGCATTCCGCTAACAAAGTGTCCGTATTGTACCGGCAGAGGCTCATCAAGCCCCAGACGAGTATGCATACGGCTAACGTCATCCTGAGTTGCCTGAGGGCCGGCCATCAAACGCGCGGGATCGCCAGGTAAAGTCCTGATCGCCAGAAAGACGATGAGCGAAGCACCAAGCAGAATGAATGGCAACGACAACAATTTCTTTACGACATAAGCCTTCATAGCAACTCCGGGGCATCCTGCTTTATGGTTTCTGCGCGTTAATCACAATAATTTCTCCACCGGGTTCCATACGGACACCCTTAATCCCGCTGCGCGTTGCGTAGAGGTCGTTCTGGAAGTAGAGCATCACGTGAGGAGCATCCTGCATGATGACTTTTTGTGCCTGCACGTAATCGGCAATACGTTCTTTGTCATCCATCGTCGAGGAGGCTTTATCCAGCAGCTCATCAACCACCTGATTCTTGTAGAAACCGAGATTTGCGCCAACGGGCGCCGCGCTTTGCGAGTGATAAAGAGGGCGCAGTTGTAAATCCGAGCCATTAAGACCAGAGGACCAGGAGGCAAGCACTGAATCCGTATGATTCGCCAGTTTTTCGCTCACCGGCGCAAATGCCGCCTTACTCCAGACGCCACTTTCCATCTGTTGAATATTCACTTTAACGCCGACCTTGCCCCACATCGCCTGCAGGATCTGCGCGGTACGCGCATCGGGTCCCTGAACCGCAATATTCATATCAAAACCTTGCGGATATCCGGCATCTTTCAGCAACGTTTTCGCTTTATCAACGTTATAAGGGTACTCATTGAGCGTACTGTCGTAGCCTTCATTAACCGGGGCAAGCGGCGAGTTTGCGGCGGAAGCGAAACCGAACATCACCGCTTTGAGGAGTGCGTCTTTATCCGTTGCGAAATTCAGCGCCTGCCGCACACGCGCATCATTCAATGGTTTTTGCTCGGTGTTGAGCGCCAGCCAAAATACCGATGCCCCCTCGCCCTCTTCCAGCTTGATTTGCGGATTGCTTTTCAGTTGCAAACCAAACTGAGGGGGAACCGGGTTGATAACGTCAACCTGACCGGAAAGTAACGCCATATTCATGACGGAAGGCTCAGAGCTCCAGGTCCATTTGATTTGATCCGGGCCGTCGTTTTTGCCCCAGTAATGCGGGTTCTTTTTCTGCAGCACGTACTCGCCAGCTTTATACTCCTGCAGCATATACGGACCGGTGCCATCCGCCTTGCGGCCAATGGTGCCTGCCTTTTCTGCCTCAGGGCTGACCATTTTCGCCGATCCGCCGGTCAGCAAATTCAAAAACGAGGGATAGACTTTCTTCAGCGTGATCTCAACCGTCTCGTCATCTATTTTCTTCACTGACGCCACCACATTACGCATGCGGGAACTGGCGGCTAAACCGCGTTTGGTATCGATATGACGCTGGAGGTTAACGACGACCGCATCCGCATTAAAGGGCGTACCATCATGGAAGACGACATTTTTACGCAGCGTGAAGGTCCAGACTTTACCGTCATCGCTCATTTTCCATGAGGTGGCCAGCGCGGGTTCAATCTTGTACTCAGGGGACAAATCAACCAGACCTTCATACATCGGTTTTAACACCGTGTCGGTAAACGTTGCCGTCTGATCGCCCGGATCCATGCTACGTGGAGCCTCATTCTGCATCACATTTAGCGTTGCTGCCTGTAATGATGTCACGCCACCTACAGCCAGAACGCCCGCCAGGATGGAAATTCGATACTTATTCAAAAGCAATGCCTTCATCTGTTACCCCAGTCTGTTTGTTGTGTTGTTGCGCGCTATCATTAAGAACAATTTTTATGCGCATTAGATTTCTATTGATATATCAATAACCAATAAAAAGCCACATTAGGTAATATAATTAACTTATAAGTGTGAATTTAGTTATTTTTATGAATAAAGTGATTGCTAAAGCAACAGTGGACAATTACTTTTAAAAAAAACTGAAAATGAATAACTATGCTAAATAAACTTCAGCAACAAATCGTTTCTCTGGTGTGTAACGAAGATGGCGCGAGCCGTGCAGACCTCGCTCGCCTGACGGGCATGAGTAAAGCGGCGATCGGTACAATAGTGAAAGAGCTGCTGGCTGACGGTATTTTGCAGGAAAGCGATATACCCGCGTCTGGCGGACAGGGCCGCCCGTCGGTCACCCTCTCTCTTGCCCCTGATGCGGCATACGCTATCGGCATCTCATTTATTGATAATCAGTTGGTTATGGTGCTGGCCAATGGCAAAGGGGAAATCCTTCTTGAGCGTAACCTTATTCCCGCGAGCGGGATCCCACCCTTAGTTCAGCAACTGGCGAATGAAATCGCCGCGATGCTCGAACAGTCGGCCATTGATCGGCAACATTTAATGGGCGTGGGTTTGGCCCTGTCGGCATTTATTGATGCCAGCCAGTCAGTATGTGTGCAGTCGGCGTTAATGGGCTGGCATCAGGTTCCACTCGCGGAATTACTGAGTAAAGCTACTGGCGGGCTGCCGGTGGTAGTTGAAAACGACACTCGCGCATTAGCCATTCATGAAAAAACCTTTGGTCTGTTACGCAAACAGGACAGTGCGGTGGTCATTTCCCACGGCAGCGGTATTGGCAGCGCGGCGGTTATTCACGGGCGCATCTGGCGAGGGGCGCACGGCGGTGCAGGCGAAATCGCGCACTGCACCATTGTTCCGGCAGGAAAACCTTGCCGCTGTGGCAAACGCGGTTGTCTGGACACCATTGCCTCGCTAACGGCCATTTTTGAACAAGCCAGAATGGAAGGGATAGATGCCACAAGCCTGAGCGAACTGGAAGCGATGGCGCGTAAGGGCCATTCCGCAGCGGTTCACATTCTGCATCAGGCAGGAGATGCGTTGGGGATGGCGATTGCCAATCAGATCCATAACAACGATCCTGCCGCCATTATGCTTGCCCACCAGCCGGAGCATTTTCAGGGGCTGCTTAATACCGTCATGCAGCAGGCCATCGAAACCAATCTGCTCCCTGGCATGGCCGGTAAAACACCACTCATATACCGCGCTCTCGAACCGAATAGCTGGGCGCTGGCTGCGGCAAGCGTCGCCATCATTCACGTTTTATTTCCTGAATACTAATGAGGTCTCTATGCGCATAGCTGTTGGCGGAATACATATTGAATGCAGCACCTTCAATCCTGTTTTAACTCATGAAGAAGAGTTCCGAATTGTTAAAGGCGAGAGCTTGCTGGATGCACCTTATTTTCAGTTTTTGCAGGATTACCCGGCGACATTTATGCCGACGCTGCATGCCAGATGTATTCCCGGCGGCCCGGTTGCGCGCGAAACCTATGAAAATTTTAAAGCTGAGTTTCTGGCGCGTCTGAAAGCAGCGCTGCCCGTTGATGGCCTGTATCTCGCCATGCACGGAGCAATGTATGTTGAAGGTATGGAAGATGCGGAAGGCGACTGGATCACCGCGGCCAGAGAGTGTGTCGGCGACAGCTGCCCTGTCGCCGTCAGCTACGATCTGCATGGCAACGTCACCCAGCGAATTATTGACGCCATTGATATGTATTCAACCTATCGCACTGCGCCACATATTGATATTGAAGAAACGATGCGCCGCTCCGTCACGATGCTGGTCAATAGCATTCAAACCGGCATTCGTCCCGGCGTCGTGTGGGCGCCCATACCGGTCATGTTGCCTGGCGAGCGCACCAGCACCGAAGATGAGCCCGCGAAAAGCCTCTACGCCACATTACCTGTAAGCGACACGATTCCCGGTATCCTGGACAGCTCCTTGATGGTCGGATACGTGTGGGCCGATGAACCACGCGCTACCGCAGCGGCGATTTTCACGGGCACCGATGCGGCAGTGCTCAAACAGCAGGCAGAAAAACTGGCGCAGTATTACTGGGATGTACGGGAAGAATTTGTTTTCGGCTGTCGTACCGGCACCCTGCAGGCCACCGTCCAGCAAGCTATCGCCAGCACGACGTTCCCGGTGATCCTGGCAGATTCCGGAGATAACCCAACCGGCGGCGGCGTGGGCGATCGCGCAGATATGCTGGCGGAGTTATTACGGCAAAATGCGCAACACACCCTGATTGCCGGGATCATGGACGCTCAGGCCACCCAGGCGGCATTCAGCGCCGGTGTGGGAGCCACAATAGAACTCACGCTCGGCGCAAGCCTCGACCCGGCGGGTAAAAGCGTGAGCGCACATTTCACCGTCAAAAATTTGCTTGCCGCCGGTGAACATAGCAATGCCAACCAGGCGGTACTGCAAACCGCAGGCATCACGGTGGTGGTGGCTGACCGTCGTCGTCCTTACCACGACATTGCTGATTTCACGAGCCTGGGATTAGACCCCGCCACGGTGAAGATTCTGGTCGTCAAATCCGGCTATTTGTCGCCAGAGTTAGCTCCGCTGGCGAATCCTAACCTTATGGCGTTATCAGAAGGTGTGGTCGATCAGGATATTGAACGTGTTCCGCGTTTGCGTATGTTCACCAAAACCTGGCCATTTGCCCGCGACATTGATTTTACGCCAAAAGTTTTTGCGTCTGCCCGCGCCCCCTTTTCCCTGGAGTCATGATTAATGAAAACCATAACGCCATCTCCGGTGCTCACTGTCGAAAATTTATCCGTATCTTTTCGCCACGGTGATAACTGGCAAAAGGTCGTGCGAAATATCAATTTTACTATTGCTCCAGGCGAAACACTGGCCATTGTCGGTGAGTCTGGTTCAGGTAAAAGCGTCACGGCGATGGCGATTATGCGTTTACTTTCACCCCGCGCATCACGGATTGAAGGCACGGTGAACCTGTGTGGAAAATCATTATTGACGCAATCGGAACAACAGATGCGCACCATTCGCGGCGCTGACGTGGCGATGATTTTCCAGGAGCCGATGACCAGTCTGAATCCGGCCTTTACTATTGGTCATCAAATTGCGGAAGTGTTTATCCAGCACCAGAAGCTCTCCAGAGCGCAGGCCAAAAAAGAGGCCCTGGCCCTGCTCGAAAAAGTACGTATTCCTCATGCCGAACAGCGGTTCGATGAATACCCGCATCAATTCTCTGGCGGCATGCGCCAGCGCGTCATGATCGCTATGGCGCTGGCACTGAAACCTAAGCTATTGATTGCCGACGAACCCACCACCGCGCTTGATGTAACAATTCAGGGGCAAATCATTGATTTAATAAAGGTATTGCAGGAAGAAAATAATACGGCAGTGCTGTTTATTACCCATGATATGGAGGTCGTCGCTGAAACCGCTGACCGCACGCTGGTGATGTTCCGCGGTGATGCGATTGAGTGTGAACAGACCCCAACGCTGTTTGCCGCACCGCAACAACCCTATACCAGAGCACTCTTATCCTCTGTACCTGCGGCGGGTGAAATGGATGGGATGACGACGCCGTGTAAATTCCCTTCGGTGGATTTGCAGACCGGGGAGACATCTTACTTTCAACCCGAACCAGGGCTCGCAGATAACTCGCCGCCGCCTGTTCTGAGCGTTAAAAACCTGGTGACCCATTTCCCCGTCAGGAAAGGTTTCTTCAACCAGCTTGTCGGGCATATTCGTGCCGTTGACAATATCAGCTTCGATTTATGGCCAGGTGAAACATTGTCGCTGGTAGGTGAGTCCGGGTGTGGCAAGTCGACCACCGGTCGCAGCCTGATTCGCTTAGTTGAGGCACAATCTGGCGAAGTCTTCCTTAACGGGCACAATGTTCTGCAGGCCGGGGCTGCGGAACAAAAGCGGCTGCGTCAGGATATTCAGATGATCTTTCAGGACCCGTTCGCCAGCCTCAATCCTCGTTTAAAAGTGCAGGAAGCGTTGATCGAACCCTTACTGGAAAATGGCCTGGCAACCCGTAAAGAGGCGCTGGCCCGTTCTCAGGAACTGATTGAGAAAGTGGGGTTGAGCGTCGCGGCGTTAAACCGTTACCCACACGAATTTTCCGGCGGGCAGCGTCAGCGAATCTGTATTGCCCGCGCCCTGGCGATGAACCCGAAGGTGATTATTGCGGATGAGTCCGTCTCTGCGCTGGATGTTTCGGTAAAAGCCCAGGTGGTCAATCTGCTTATTGAATTACAGCGAACGATGCAGATCGCTTTCCTGTTTATTTCCCATGATATGGCGGTTATTGAACGGGTTAGTCACCGCGTAGCGGTGATGTATTTAGGTGAAATCGTCGAAATTGGCCCCCGTCAGGCAATCTTCAACAACCCTCAACATCCCTATACCCGAAAACTTATTGCGGCAATTCCTAAAACCGATCCGGCGCGCCGTCATCTGCGTCGTGAAATCAATAATGACGAGCTGCCAACGCCGTTTCGCGCCAAAGATTATCAGCGCCCTGCCCGTCACTATGAGCAGGTCGGTGCTCAACATTGGGTCATGCGTTAGCCGCTGATGCGGTTTATTCGCCTTATATCATACCGACTGAATGCACCGCCGTTGCGGGCGCATTCAGTCGGTATGTTTTAATACTCAGAATTAACAATCACCTCTTCACCATACTTACCCGCCAGCGGCAGGGGACGGTACGTCGAGTTAGATGCCCGCAGAACACGCACCGGGCGCGCCTGGGCCTCTTTGGCCGCGGTGATGTCATTGTCTGAATCGCCGTAAAAGATTTTTATCTTCTTATCCACCAGCCATTGGGTTTTCGTGTTTTGCCCTGGCTTGTCACCGGCGAAAATCACCGGGTTAAGATTAGCCGCAGGGATCAGGAAATCATCCTGCAAGGTTTTGGTCACGGTCTCGGTCGCCGTCTGGCTGCGGCCGGTAACAAAGTAAATGCTGTCGCCACGCTTCACATGCATGGTGATAAGCGCACGGGCGACCTCTTTTGGAATGCTGAACTCATCCCAGCCATTATTCATCTTTTCCCAGAACGCCGGGTTTTGCAGATAAGCTTCGCTGTCGGGTGAGTAAGTTTTCTTGCCGCGCCAGAACCCCGGGCTTGAGAAGAGCACGGTATCGTCGATATCAAATCCCACCGCCATTGGCGGGCGATCTGCAAGGCTGCTTTCAATCTGCGCCACCGAGACCCAATGGATCGGCGCCTGCTCAGCCAGTTTGGCCACATTGGTGCCAACGGCATTATCCGGAACAGGTGTGGAGGCAAGAGCAGATCCCGCGCTGAAAAGCGAAAACGACAAGCAAAGCGCTAATGTAATCTTTCGCATATTTATCCCTAAATTTTCAGTTTGTTATGCTTCGAATTTGTACAACGGCTCAAAAAACTCTTCGACCATACCGTCGATAGAGGGGTAAGGGAAGGCGTTTGTGCGAGGCTGGCTGATTTTCCTCCCTTGCGGGAGGAAAATATCAAACATTACATCACGGCCGCGAAGGCCTGCGCCACGCGGTGCACGTTGCGGCTGTTAAGACCGGCAACACACATACGCCCGCTGGCGATAAGGTAGACACCAAACTCTTCACGCAGCCTGTCAACCTGGGCGGCGCTCAGGCCGGTGTAGCTGAACATGCCGCGCTGCTTAAGCAGATAGTCAAAATTTCCGCCTGGTACGGTCTCTTTCAGCACATCAACCAGCGTCTGGCGCATGGCCAGAATACGGGTGCGCATGGTCTCCACTTCCGCAAGCCAGGACGCTTTCAGCGCCGTATCGCCCAGCACGGTTGCCACGACCTGGGCACCGAAATTCGGCGGGCTGGAGTAGTTACGACGCACCGTCGCTTTCAGTTGCCCCAGCACACGGGAAGCCGTTTCAGCATCTTCACAGACAATCGACAGGCCACCGACACGCTCACCGTACAGCGAGAAGATCTTCGAGAAGGAGTTGCTCACCAGCGCAGGCAAACCGGCATCGGCAATCGCGCGAATAGCATAAGCATCTTCTTCCATCCCGGCGCCAAAGCCCTGATAGGCAATGTCGAGGAAGGGGATCAGGTTGCGTGCTTTAAGCAGGCTTACCACCTCATCCCATTGCGCGTTGGTCAAATCTGAACCGGTCGGGTTATGGCAGCATGGATGCAACAGGACGATACTTTGCTCCGGCAGGGTTGCCAGTTTCTCGAGCAGCGCGTTGAAACGCACGCCGTTGGTTTCACTGTCAAACCACGGGTAGGTGGCAACCGTAAAGCCCGCGCCCTCAAAGATGGCGACATGGTTTTCCCAGGTCGGATCGCTTACCCAGACGCCGGAGTTCGGGAAATAGCGCTTAAGAAAATCCGCCCCCACTTTCAGCGCGCCTGAGCCGCCCAGCGTCTGAATGGTGGCAACGCGTTTTTGCGTCAGTACCGGGTGGTCTGCGCCAAACAGCAAGGGTGCGATGGTGTGGCGATAGCTGTTCAGTCCTTCCATCGGCAGGTAGAGAGACGCGCCATGCGGCTGGGCATTGAGACGGGCTTCAGCTTCGGCAACAGCCTGCAAGCGCGGAATGATGCCGTCTTCATTGTAATAGAGCCCGATGCTGAGATTAACTTTGTCGCTGCGCGGATCGTCTTTAAAACGCTCCATCAGCGTCAGGATGGGGTCGCCCGCATAGGCGTCAACTTTCTGAAACACGAGGTGGTTCTCCAGGTTTACAGTGGCAAGAGAACCACAATAAACCGGAAGCGGAGGAAGGTCGAGAGGGATCTGAATGGGCGCGGCCTGATCCCTCTTCCAACATGATGCAGGCGGTGCATTAATCCACGTATTGCAGCCCAGCGCGTGAAGTCAGGCGGGTAATCAGCTCATAAGCGCTGATGCCCGTAATCCGGGCAATACGCTCAACGGGTAGGCCCTCGCCCCAGAACACCACCGCATCACCCACTTTATCCTGCGCCTGTGGCCCTAAATCGACACAGATCATGTCCATCGCCACGCGTCCGACGATCGGCACTTCGCGCCCGTTAACCAGTACCGGCGTGCCGGAAGGGGCAGAGCGTGGATAACCGTCACCGTAGCCCATCGCCACCACGCCAAGGCGGGTATCACGCTCACTGACCCAGCTTCCGCCGTAGCCCACGGCTTCACCCGCTTTGTGCTCACGCACGGCAATCAGACCCGAGGTAAAAGTCATCGCCGGCTTAAAGCCGAAATCCTCACCCCAGGGATGGCTGTCGAGGGGCGATACGCCATACAGAATAATGCCGGGACGGATCCAGTCGAAATGGGCCTGCGGCCACAGCAGCGTGCCGCCGGATGCAGCGATAGAGCGCAGGCCTGGTTTGCCTTCGCTGAAGGTGGTGAAGATATCCAGCTGACGTTCGGTGGCGCCGCAGTCGGGCTCATCGGCGCGGGCAAAATGGCTGACGATATTCACCGGCTGACGCACGTTTTTGCACTGCGTCAGGCGTTGATAAAAGGCTTCTGCCTCGTCCGGCCGCACACCTAAGCGGTGCATACCGGTATCGAGCTTCATCCACACGCTAACCGGTTCAGCAAGATCGGCGGCTTCCAGGGCGGTAAGTTGCTCTACGCTATGCACCACGGTGTCAAAACGATGGGCAGAAACCAGCGGCAGCTCGTCGGCAGTAAAAAAGCCTTCGAGTAACAGGATGGGATGGGTGATGCCCGCTTCGCGCAGACGCAGGGCCTCTTCGAGACGGGCGACACCGAAAGCATCGGCATCAGGGAGCGTTCGCGCGGTCTCAACAAGACCGTGTCCGTAGGCGTTCGCTTTCACAACCGCCACCAGACGGCTGGCGGGAGCCAGTTCGCGCAGGCGTTGCAGATTGTGTCGCAGAGCGCGGCGGTTGACTACAACAGTTGCCGCTTGCATTTGAAATCCTTATTAAAAGAAGGATGACGAGGATTATTCGTCGTCGTATTGCGGCCCCGCATAATTATCAAAGCGAGACCATTGCCCGTTAAAGGTCAGGCGCACCGTACCAATAGGGCCGTTACGCTGCTTACCAATAATAATCTCGGCGATACCTTTCAGATCGCTGTTCTCGTGATAAACCTCATCACGGTAGATAAACATAATCAGGTCAGCATCCTGCTCAATGGATCCGGACTCACGCAGGTCGGAGTTTACCGGGCGCTTATCGGCACGTTGTTCCAGCGAGCGGTTAAGCTGCGACAGCGCCACGACGGGCACATGTAACTCTTTCGCCAGTGCTTTCAGGGAACGGGAGATCTCGGCGATTTCCAGCGTACGGTTGTCGGAAAGCGACGGGACGCGCATCAGCTGAAGGTAGTCGATCATGATAAGGCCAATCCCATCATGCTCGCGGGCGATACGTCGCGCACGGGAGCGCACTTCTGTTGGCGTCAGGCCAGAGGAGTCATCGATATAGATGTTACGTTTTTCCAGCAGGATCCCCATGGTGCCGGAGATACGCGCCCAGTCTTCGTCTTCAAGCTGACCGGTACGGATACGGGTCTGATCCACGCGGGAGAGCGAGGCCAGAGAACGCATCATAATCTGCTCGGAGGGCATCTCAAGGCTGAAGATCAGCACCGGCTTATCCTGCAGCATGGCTGCATTTTCGACGAGGTTCATCGCAAATGTCGTTTTACCCATCGAAGGACGCGCCGCAACGATAATCAGGTCCGACGGCTGCAAACCAGCGGTTTTCTTGTTGAGATCATCGTAGCCAGTGTTCACACCCGTGACACCGTCGTGCGGTTGCTGGAACAGTTGCTCAATACGCGCAACCGTCGCCTCCAGCACATCGGCAATGTTTTTCGGCCCTTCGTCTTTGTTGGCGCGACTTTCGGCTATTTTGAAAACCCGCGACTCTGCAAGGTCGAGCAGGTCTTCACTGGTGCGGCCCTGAGGATCAAAACCGGCGCTGGCAATTTCGTTCGCCACCGCGATCATCTCACGCACAACCGCACGTTCACGCACGATATCGGCGTAAGCACTGATGTTCGCCGCACTTGGCGTATTTTTTGACAGCTCCGCAAGGTAGGCAAAGCCACCAACGCTGTCTAACTGGCCCTGCAACTCCAGCGATTCTGCCAGCGTAATCAGGTCGATGGGCTTGCCCATCTCCTGCAAACGGTGCATCTCAGTAAAAATATGGCGGTGCGGACGGGTGTAGAAATCTTCTGATACAACGCGTTCTGCCACGTCGTCCCAGCGCTCGTTATCCAGCATTAAACCGCCCAACACTGACTGCTCCGCTTCAATAGAATGAGGCGGAACTTTCATTCCCTCGAGCTGAAAGTCGCGGGGTTCTGTCTGTTTGTTGAAGGGTTTATTTCCTGCCATAGTGAATGGAGTTACCGAGATAGAGAATGGGTCGAAAGATTATCACATTCAGGAGGAAGCATGGCGACAAGAATCGAATTTCACCAGCATGGTGGCCCGGACGTACTGAAAAGCGTTGAGTTCACCCCCGCCGACCCGGCGGCCAACGAGATACAGGTAGAAAACAAAGCCATTGGCATTAACTATATCGATACCTATATCCGTAGCGGTCTCTACCCACCGCCGTCGCTGCCAAGTGGATTGGGCACTGAGGCGGCAGGCATCGTCAGCAAAACCGGCAGCGGCGTTAAACATATCAAACCGGGCGATCGCGTGGTCTATGCCCAGTCGGGCTTAGGCGCTTACAGCTCAGTGCATAACGTCCCGGCAGACAAGGTCGCCATTCTGCCCAATTCCATCTCCTTTGAGCAGGCGGCAGCGTCCTTTCTGAAAGGTCTGACGGTCTTTTATCTGCTGCGTAAAACCTATGAGATCAAGCCGGATGAAGCGTTCCTGTTCCATGCGGCCGCTGGCGGCGTGGGATTGATTGCCTGCCAGTGGGCGAAGGCGCTGGGGGCGAAACTTATCGGCACGGTTGGCTCTGCGCAGAAAGGCCAGCGCGCATTGCAGGCCGGCGCCTGGCAGGTGATTAATTATCGCGAAGAGAACATTGTCGAGCGGGTGAAGGAGATTACGGGCGGTAAAAAGGTGCGGGTTGTCTATGACTCAGTTGGCAAGGACACCTGGGAATACTCTCTCGATTGCCTGCAACGTCGCGGATTAATGGTCAGCTTTGGCAATGCCTCCGGGCCGGTTACCGGGGTCAATCTGGGGATCCTCAATCAGAAGGGATCGCTCTACGCCACCCGTCCTTCCCTGAACGGTTACGTAACCAATCGCGAGGAGCTGGAAGAGGCGAGCCACGAGTTGTTCTCACTGATTGCCAGCGGGGTGATTAAAGTGGATGTGGCGGAAGGGCAGAAGTTTGCGTTGCATGATGCACAGCGCGCACATGAAATACTGGAAAGCCGCGCAACCCAGGGGTCGAGTCTGCTGATCCCATGATCAGCACCGCCAAAATAATTCAAGTTGCAGGAAGGCGACCAGAGAATGAATTCCCGGGAGCTTACTCGGGTAAGTAACCGGGATGAATGAGCGCAGCCAACACACCTGCAGCTCGAAGAATGATGGAGTGACAAAGAATTAGGGCTTCCCGAGGGAAGCCCATTCTTTTTTAGTTCGGCTGTATGTAGGGTACAGCTCGATGAATTTGTTAACGACGCGATAGTGACAGATTTGATATCTAAATCCTATTCGGTTCTTAGCAATGCGCCCGAAAAAGTGTCGAGGTTGTGATCGAACACTCAAACCTTTAGTAACGCCAGCGCTTATTGCGCTGATATTGAGGCACTTTTGGCGCTTTAACCGCACGTATCACCCAGACAACGGCAACCGCCAGTAACAGCCACGGCAGCAGCTTGATCATCATGGCGAACAAGCCGCCTAAGAACATCACCGCCGTTGCCACAATAATGGCCGCCAGGATCCCCAGCAGTGAAACGCCGGTCACCAGTAAGACGATAAAAAAGCCGATAATAAACAGTAATTCCAGCATGGCGCGCTCCCGATAAATGAGTCATGACGTGGACTCTATGTCAGAGATATATCAAGAAGCGTGCCAATACATTTCTCGTTGATTTATCAATAAAAAACCCCGCATTCGTTTGCAGGGTTTAGTGAAATTGACGAAGTTATGGCGAAATTTTAACGATTTGCCACCAGGCTGAGCGCGTGCTCCAGAACCGCAACATCGGCACCGGCTTTATGCGCATTCTCGCTCAGATAACGACGCCACTGACGCGCCCCCGGGATGCCCTGGAACAAACCGAGCATATGGCGAGTGATATGGCCCAGATAAGTCCCCTGCCGCAGTTCGTTCTCAATATAAGGGTACATCGCCCGCACCACGGCAACAGGATCCGCATCGGGGGTTGCCGCGCCGAAAATTTCCCTGTCGACACGCGCCAGTATCCCCGGATTCTGATACGCCTCACGCCCGACCATCACGCCGTCCATATGTTCAAGATGCGCGTTAGCCTCTTCCAGCGATTTGATGCCGCCATTAATGGACATCGTCAGGTGCGAGAAATCACGCTTGAGTTGATAAACACGTGGGTAATCGAGCGGCGGAATTTCGCGGTTCTCTTTCGGGCTCAGACCAGAAAGCCAGGCTTTACGGGCGTGGATGATAAACATCTCACATTCGCCATTGCCGGAGACCGTATTGATAAAATCGCAGAGAAACTCGTAGCTGTCCTGATCGTCAATGCCGATACGGGTTTTGACCGTCACCGGAATCGACACCACATCGCGCATCGCTTTGACGCAGTCCGCCACCAGCTGCGCATTACCCATCAGGCAGGCGCCAAACATACCGTTTTGCACTCGATCGGACGGGCAGCCAACGTTGAGGTTTATTTCATCATAACCGCGCTGCTCTGCCAGTTTTGCACAGGTCGCCAGCGCCGCCGGATCGCTCCCGCCCAGTTGCAGAGCAACCGGATGCTCTTCATCGCTGTATGCCAGATAATCGCCCTTGCCATGAATAATCGCCCCGGTAGTCACCATTTCGGTATAGAGCAGAGTATGGCGTGAAAGCTGGCGCAGGAAGTAACGGCAGTGCCTGTCCGTCCAGTCGAGCATCGGCGCAATGGAGAAGCGGTGAGCAGGGTAAGCAACAGGCTGAGTTTCTGGCGACATGGCGAATAAATAAGCTTTGCGGAAAAAAGGGGCGCTACTATAGCACAGAGATATAATTCCAGGCAGCGCCTGTTGAAGTCTAAAAATCGCACAACCCAGTGCCGATGTTCTGCATGCATATCAAAAGAAATCATCATCCGGTATTGCGATCCCCAGGCCTGATATAGAAAAAATTCGTCAACGCCTTAAAACAGCGCAAGCACATGCAAGAGGAGCTGAAAATGAATCATGAGATTAACGTCAGCAGCGGCAATGTCTATGCAGATATTGGTCTGGAAAACGCTGAAGAGATGCAGATTAAAGCTCAGCTTGCCACCGCCATTAGCAATATCATCAAAAGCCGCCAACTGACTCAGGCGCAAGCGGCAAATCTGCTTGGTATGACGCAACCGAAGCTATCCAACATGTTGCGCGGCCAGTTTCGTGGTATCAGCGAGGTCAAGATGATTGATTGCCTGACTCGTCTGGGACGAGACATTCAGATTGTAGTTGGCAAACAAGGCGTTACGCCAGGCAGCCTGAAGGTCACTTTTGCCTGAAGTCCCGGGACGATGATGAAAAGAAAAACCGGAGGCGCACTGCCTCCGGTCAGCTATCAGAATGTCAGGCTCAATTGCGCGCCCGCACCCCAGGTTTCATTTTCACCCACCGAGCCCATCAAATCGACGTGCACGGTATTAAAGGGAGCGAAACCGACACCACCGGTAAAGACGTTGCTCTCATCCCCTTTCACATCCGCACGGTAACCCGCGCGCACTGCCAGCCAGTTCAGAGGACGCACCTCAGCGCCGACGCCGACGAACTGTGAATTTTTCTCGCTCTTAAAGCCTTTGGTCTCGGTAAGATCGCCATCGGCACTCAGGGTCAGCAGTTCATTTTGCCAGGCCACACCGGCAGTCACCAACGGGGCTATCTGGTAAGTGTCTTTGTAATTTGTCACTTCGCCAGTGCGGTTATTGGTAATAAGGACATCTTTCGAATCAATATCACGCGAGATCAGGTTTTGCGCGCTTAAGCCAACGGTAAAATTGTCCGTCAGATCTGCCGCCAGACCGACATCGATGTTGAAGCCGGTGTCATCCTTCCGGTAGCGGCTGCTGTTCCACTCATTTTTGTCATAATCGTAAATCGACGTGGTGTAGTTATAGATCCAGGTTTTTTGCAGCTTCGGCGTCACGCCGACTGAAAGCGGGATATCACTAACCGTAAACTGATGCGCGAAGGCGATACCGATATCGGAGACAATCGCGGCACGGCCTGAGGCGGTTGAATTGAGGTTTTTGGTTATCTCATCTGCCCCGTTTGGCGAGGTGAGCGCATCGACAGCGACCCCCGCGGCCACCGCATCGCTGTTCTGAATTCCGCGCAGATAATCGATATCCTGCTGATCGACCGTTGAATTCACCCGTGCATGTGCATACCCTTTGGCCACAAAGGCCATCGACAGCACATCATTGGGAATACTGACCGAGATCCCCGCCCCGGCATTAGCACTGGCGGTTTTGTTTTTCAGGAACTCAAGAGAATCGGCAACGTCCCCGGCCGCCATCTGAAAATCATCAATGGTGCCGATGGGATCAAGCAGAATATCATTGAGATTCAGGTTCCCCACCGTGTCTTTGTAATAATCAATCTTATTACTGATATCGTCTATTTCATCGCGCAAATTGTCTTTATCGGTAATCTGCGCGCCGACGGATGGCAGGATAACAGTAACATCATCCTCGGGTTTTGCTTTTGCCAGCAGCGCCGGGTTAATTAATGCCGCACTGCCGTAGTTAGCCGAAGCGACCCCCGTTCCCCCCATCGCATCATTACGTGCTTCCGCCCAGGTATTTGCGGCTCCCGCTTGATTTGCCACAGAAAAGGAGACAGCGATAGCGACCACTGAAAGTTTAAGTTTGTTTTTCACAATTATGCGTCTCGTAGTCAGATGAGTTTTTTTTATGCCCCATTCCTTTGTACAGGAACGGGAAGGCTCTATTGCTGCGAATAAGAGTGGAAAAATGGCTATTTCTGCCGCAAAACGAAAAAACAGCAGAAATGATTATTATTAGAAATGACCCTCATTACTTATAGAAGATGTACCGCAATTGCGAAAGTCACGGCCCTGGCAGGCGATCTCGGCGTTTGGCGCAGAACATGGTAAAGTGGCGCATTATGCCGTGTGTATTTGAGAGGACGACGATGGATAAGACCACTTCGCAAGAGATGCTGGCGCAGGCCGAAAAACTGTGTGCGCAGCGCAATGTGCGCCTGACTCCACAACGCCTTGAGGTACTGCGGTTAATGAGCCTGCAGGAAGGGGCTATCAGCGCCTACGACCTTCTGGACCTGCTGCGCGCGAGCGAACCCCAGGCCAAACCCCCTACCGTCTATCGGGCGCTGGATTTCCTGCTGGAGCAGGGTTTTGTGCATAAGGTTGAGTCAACCAACAGCTACGTGCTGTGCCATCTCTTTGATCAACCCACCCATACTTCAGCGATGTTTATTTGCGACAGATGCGGGGTGGTGAAAGAAGAACAGGCGGAAGGTGTTGAAGATATTATGCATTCTCTGGCGGCAAAATTAGGATTTGCCTTACGTCATAATGTGATTGAAGCGCACGGTCTGTGCCGCGGATGCGCGGAAGTGGAAGCCTGCCGTCATCAGGAGCATTGCCACCACGACCACTCGATTCTGGTCAAGAAAAAACCGCGCTAATGGCGGTTTAGACTGACGATTACAGGCCAGGGCTTAACCAGCGTATTGCAGCATCACCTGCAACAGCACGTTAGCCCCCGCAGTGACGTGTTCCGGTGAAGCGTATTCAATCTCGTTATGGCTGATACCGTCTTTACAGGGGATAAAAATCATCCCGGTCGGCGCCAGATAGCTCATATACACCGCATCATGCCCCGCGCCGGAAACAATCTCCCGTGATGGATAGCCCAGCCGTTGTGCAGCACCGGCAATTGCCGCCTGGCAGTCGGGGTGGAATGGTGCTGCCGGATAGTGACTGACCTCTTTCAGCGCCACCCCAAGGCCGCTCTCCTGCCCGACGCGGGCGATAAACTCACGCAACTGACGATCCATCTCATCCACCAATTCGTCGCTGAGATTGCGCATATCAATCGAAAACGTCACCTCGCCCGGCACCACGTTACGGCTATTGGGATAGACCTGTACCATGCCAACGGTGCCGCGCCCTTCCGCACTCCGTCCGGCAATGGAGACCACTTCCTGCATAATGCGCGTCGCGACCTGTAACGCATCCTGACGCAGGCGCATCGGCGTCGGTCCGGCGTGGGACTCCTGCCCGGTCACCACGCAGTCATACCAGCGAATCCCCAGCACGCCCTGCACGATGCCGATGACCTTCTCTTCATCTTCCAGAATCGGCCCCTGCTCAATATGCGCTTCAAAATAGGCGCCTATCGGATGATCGCCTGGGGTCTGGTCGCCGACATAACCAATGCGCGCCAGCTCCTCCCCCACGGTTTTGCCTTCCACATCCTGCGCGGCGTATACCGTTTCTAACGGGAGCACGCCCGCAAAGACGCCGGAGCCCATCATCACCGGGACAAAGCGCGAGCCCTCTTCGTTGGTCCAGAACACCACTTCGATGGGCGCTTCCGTTTCGATACCAAGGTCGTTCAGCGTGCGCACCACTTCCAGCGCCGCCAGTACCCCGTAGTTGCCATCAAATTTGCCTCCGGTCGGCTGGGTATCGATATGGCTGCCGGAGACGATCGGCGGAAGCGCAGGATTAAGCCCTTCCCGACGCATAAACACGTTGCCGATTTTATCGACGGTGACGCTCATTCCGGCCGCTTGTCCCCAGCCAATCACCAGATCCCGCCCCTGACGATCCAGATCGGTCAGCGTCAGACGGCAGCAGCCGCCTTTCGCCGTTGCGCCGATTTCCGCCAGCGTCATCAACGAATCCCACAAACGTTCGCCGTTAATACGGTAAAGCTGAGTTTCTGTTATCGGGGTAGAAAGGACATCACTGCTCATTTTGGTCTCCTTGCATAAAAGCGCTGGCCATCTCAACCAGCAGACGATCGCTACCGCGTGGCCCTAAAAATGAAATCCCCAGCGGCAGACCGCCAACCCGGGCGACGGGCAACGTGACCTGCGGGCGTTGGGTCATAACCGAAATCAGCAACAGATCGTGGGAAAGACGACGTACCTTCTCAATCTCTTCGGGCTGGGCCGTCAGCAGCGGAGCGCCATCGGGGACGGTCGGCAGCACCAATATCGCGTCGCCCAGTTGCTCATCCCACCAGGCGGTATAGCGGTCACGCTGCTGACAAGCGGCCTCGAACTGCGCGCGGGTGACGGCTTTACCCCATAAAAACCGCTCGCTAACGTCCGGCCCCAGTTGCAGACCATAACGCTCAATGGTTTCGCCCTGCGCCTGCCAGGCCTCGTAGCCCTGTATCTGGCGGAAGGCGAGATAAATCTCATCAATCTCCGGTAGCGGCGCTTTCAGCGGCGTTATCGCGCCAAAAAACTGCCCCAGCCGCTGCTGAACCGGCATCAACGCCTGCTGGCTACGTGCAGGCAGGCGGGAAAACAGCCCCTCATGACTGACCAGCCGGGCGCGTGAGATGTCCGGTCGTTCATCGCTCAGCAGGCAACCGGCAACCGCACTGAAAACCTCCGGAGTTCGGGCGAAGAAACCGCAGGTGTCCATGGTGGCGCACAGCGGCTGACAGCCCTCAAGGGAAATGCGACCGTGCGTGGGGCGCAGCCCGTATAACCCGCAATAGCTGGCGGGAGTACGCACTGAGCCGCCCGTATCGGTGCCGAGGGCAAAATCACAGGCATCGTTCGACACCGCCGACGCCGACCCTGATGAGGAGCCGCCGGGAATGTGATTCGGCGCGCTACCGTTGCGCGGAGTGCCGTAATGAATATTTTGTCCGCTCATCGAGTAGGCCAGCTCACTGGTGTGGGTTTTGCCGATAAAGCGCGCCCCGTTATCCAGCAGTTTTTGCACCACTGGCGCAGTGCGATTTTTTATCCCGGAGAGTGCCAGCAGATGCGGGTTACCGCCGCCGGTCGGGTAGCCCGCCACATCGAACAAATCTTTGACCGCAAAGGTCATGCCGCTTAACGGGCCACTTAAGGCATGTACCACCGGCTGTACCGGATAAGGCATAAAGGCACGAAGGTCATCCTGCATATTGCTCTCCTCTTTGCTTCAGGCGTAAAGGGCCTGGTTTTCAACGGCGGAACTCAGTTCCCGCCAGCGATGGCAGCTCACCACATGACGAACGCCCACCTGTTCGGTCGTCGGCTGACTTTGCGTACAGGCAGATTGCGCATGGGGACAGCGGTCAGCAAAAGCGCAGCCTGCCGGAAGGCGGGACAGATCCGGTGGCGAACCGGGAATGCAGTGCAACGCATCCCCCTTTTTCAGCCCCTCTTTCGGGCGACTTCCCAGCAGCACCTGGGTATAGGGATGACGGGGACGGTATAAGATGTCCTCTATCGAGGCCTCTTCGACGATACGCCCGGCGTACATCACCGCCACCCGGTCAGCAATCTCCACCGCCGCGCCAATGTCGTGGGTTACGAAGATAATCGACAGGTCACGCTGCTTTTGCTGCTCGCGCAGCAGGATCAGGATCTGAATTTGCACCGTCGCATCGAGGGCAGTGGTGGGTTCATCCGCCAGCAACAGCTGCGGGTTACACGACAGCGCGAGGGCAATCATCGCCCGCTGGCGCATCCCCCCGGACATCTCGTGCGGATAAGCATCCAGCCGTCGTTCCGGGCTGGGGATGCGCACCTGACGCAACGCCTCCAGCGCCCGCTCCCGCGCGGCCTGACGCGACAGCCCTTCGTGGCGACGCAGACCTTCCACAATCTGCTGTCCGACGGTGTAGACCGGATCGAACGCCAGCAGCGGTTCCTGAAAAATCATCGCACAGCGCGCGCCGCGATATTGCCGCAGCTTCGACGCGCTCATGGTCAGCACCTCTTCCTCTCCTACCCGTAGCGTACCGCTGAGCACGCTGCTTTTGGGGGGATGCAGACGCATCAGCGCACGCAGAGTGACGCTTTTCCCGGAGCCAGATTCGCCGATCAGCGCCATGACTTCGCCTTTTTGCACATCAAAAGAGACGCCATTGACTGCATTGACCGTCTGCCCGTCACGGCGAAATTCAACCCGCAGGTCGCGGATATGGACATAAGCTTCATGCGACATGACTCACCTCCTGAACGGCGATGTTTTGATGCCAGGGCGATGCAGGTTGTGCCATCAGGCAGGCGCTTTGATGCCCCTCGCCAACGCTTTCAAGCTTCGGCTTAAGCTGGGCGCAAACCGCTCTGGCATGGGGGCAACGGGTGTGGAACCGACAGCCGGAGGGCGGCGATATCGGGCTCGGCGGATCGCCACTAAGCGGCGAAGTTAGCGTCCGGTTATGCGGATCCATCGACGGCATCGAACTTAACAGCGCACGGGTATAAGGGTGAGCAGAGGCGGTAAACAGCTGTTCTGCTGGCCCTATCTCCACCACTTCACCGAGATACATCACCAGTATTCTGTCTGACAGCCAGCGCACCACGTGCAGATCATGGCTGATAAACACATAGGTCAGTTCAAGGGTGCGTTTCAGCTCCTGCAACAGCTGCAACACCTGGGCTTCAACTGATTTATCCAGCGCCGAGACGGCTTCGTCCAGAATCACCAGTCGCGGTTTCATCGCCAGCGCCCGGGCGATATTCACGCGCTGGCGCTGCCCGCCGGAGAGAGCATGAGGATAACGGTGGGCAAAGCGCCCCGGTTCGAGGCCAACATGCGCCAGTAAAAAACGGGCATATTCGCTGGCCTCTTTGGCGCTGACGCCATGCACCCTCTGGCCGAACGCAATACTCTCTTCCATGGTCATACGCGGGTTAAGCGAGGCGTAACTGTCCTGAAACACCATCTGTACCTGGCGGCGATACTCTTTCATCGGCAGGCGCGAGGAACCGACCTCCTGACCATCAAAGATAAGTTCGCCGCTGTCCTGCTTAAGCAGTTGCATCAGCAATCGCGCGGTGGTGGATTTACCGCAGCCCGATTCCCCCACGACACCGAGAGTTTCACCTTTTTGCACCGTAAAGCTGACATCGTCCACCGCCTGCACCACTTCTCGCGCTTTTCTGCCGCCGGCAGAAAAGTATTTGCGCAGATTGTTGATGGTCAGCAGCGGCTGAGC
Source organism: Phytobacter sp. V91 (assembly GCF_965644225.1). NCBI lineage: Bacteria > Pseudomonadati > Pseudomonadota > Gammaproteobacteria > Enterobacterales > Enterobacteriaceae > Phytobacter > Phytobacter sp. V91. The sequence continues at coordinate 59,565 of NZ_CBFFRJ010000008.1, forward strand.
GGGTCCGCCAAGGTCGATATTGATAAAGGGTTGCATCGTTTACTCCTTAATCGCCATTGCCGTGCGCAGGCGGTCCGCGAGGATATTGAACGAAATGGAGGTGATAAAAATCATCAGGCCAGGCAAAGCGGCAACCCATGGCTGGGTGTAAATCGCCGTGCGCAGAGTATTGAGCATCAGTCCCCACTCCGGCTCCGGCGGGCGTACCCCAAGGCCGAGAAAAGAGAGTCCGGACGCCAGGATCATACACACCGAAATCAGCCCGGTGGAGAAGACGAAAATCGGCCCGAGAACATTACCCAGCACCTGAACGCGAATAATGGTAAAGGCGCTGGCCCCGGTAGCCCTGGCGGCATCGATATAGTCCATATGCCGCACCTGAGCGGTGACGCTTTCCGCAATACGCGCCACCTGCGGAACAAAGACCAGCGTCAATGACAGCAGCGCATTCCCAATGCCCGCGCCCAGCGCACCTGAGAGGGCTATCGCCAGTAACACCGAGGGGAAAGCGTAGAACACGTCCACGGTGCGCATAATAATGGTGTTGGTTTTGCCGCCTGCATAACCCGCGACAATGCCAATGGCTCCGCCGATAAAGAAGGCGAAGACCACCGGAACAATCCCCATAAACAGCGACAGGCGGGTGCCAAGGATCAGGCGGGAAAGCATATCGCGCCCAAGCTCATCAGAACCCAGCGGGAAGCCGTCAGTGCCTATCGGTTTGAGGCGTAAAAACATCGAGGTCTGATAAGGGTCTTTTACAATCAGCCAGGGGCCAAACACGGCCAGAACCAGCAAAAACAGGATAATGGCTCCGACGAACACGCCACCCGGGTCACGCAGCAAACGGTGCAGCACGCCACGCCAGTAGCCTTGCCTGGCGCCCGGCGCGCAGGAAACAGGAATGCCTTTGGTTGTCACGGTATCCACCATCGTCAGCTCCTCTTAATTCGCGGGTCGAGACTGGTTTGCAGGATATCCACCAGCAGATTAAGCAGCACAAAGAACAGCGCCAGTACCCAGATGGTGCCCTGCAACAGCGGCAGGTCGCGCTGGAAAATGGCGGTATTCAGCAACAGGCCGGTGCCAGGCCATGAGAACACCGTCTCCACCAGAATCGAGCCGCCCATCAGGTAGCCCACCTGCAACCCCATGACCGCCAGCGCAGTAGGAGCCGCGTTTTTCACCACGTGCATAAAGATCCGCGATTCGTTAAGCCCGCGAGCGCGCAGGCCAACGATAAACTCCTGGCTAAGAATATCGGCCACCTGCGAACGCACGGTGCGGGCGATAATGCCGGTCGGGATCACCGACAGCGTAAAGGCGGGCAGCAACATAAACTGCATATGCGCCCAGTCCCACTGCCAGCCCACCTCGCCAATCGGCCCGCCGCCGGTGGCGGGTAACAGCGCGAATTTGACGCTAAAGACGATAACCAGCAGCATACCCAGCCAGTAGTGCGGCACGCTGACGCCAAAGACCGACAACACCGATGCCAGACGGTCAATAATGCTGTTACGAAAGTAGCCGGCAACAAAGCCGAACAGACTCCCCAGCACAAAGCCGATAACGGTCGCCAGCAGCGCCAGCCGCAGGGAGTAAGTGACCGCCGTCATCACTTCGCCAATCACCGGGCGTCCGGTGGCGACCGACATACCTAAATCGCCATGCAACGCCCGCCACAGCCAGTGGACGAACTGTAACGGCAGCGGTTTGTCAAAGCCGTAAGCCTGCATTAAGGTCTGGCGCAGCGCTTCCGACGCGTCCGGCGGCATCACCGACACCAGCGGATCGCCAGGCGCTATCTGCACCAGCATAAAACAGATAACCGCCACGCCGAGCATAGTGGGGACGGCCAGCAGGATGCGATATAGCAGCGTATTGATCATCTCTTGCTCCCGTTACTGTTACTCTTTCTTGCTCACCAGACTCAGGTCGATAAACCAGCTTTGCGGTTGCACAACACCCGTTACCGCAGGCGATATCGCGCGTGGCCCAACGTCATGGGCGACAAACAGGAACGGCACCTGGTCTACCAGGGCGGCATGCAGTTCACCGGCCGCTTTATCCATTTCTGCCGGGGTAAACGCGTGTTTCACCGCCGTCGCCAGCTTTTCGGTTTCCGGCGTTGAGAAATAACCCCAGTTGGTGGCCACCGGCGGGAAGGCTTTAGCGGTCGAGAAACGGATCATGCCGAAGTAGGGGTCATTCACCGCCGCGCTGACGTTGATCGCGTCGATCCCTTTCGCCGAAGGATCTTTCGCCCCAAGACGCCAGTTGGTGAACAGGGTGTTCCATTCGTTGACTTTGATATCGACGTTAAAGAAGCAGCTTTTCAGGCTCTGCTGGATGTACTCGTTCATCGGCAATGGCTGCATCTGCCCGGAGCCGGATGCTGAAGTCGCTACCGTCACATGCAGCGGTTTACTGTCGCTGAACCCGGCTTCGGTCATCAGCTTACGCGCCGTGTCCGGGTCGTATTTGACCTGGAAACCAGGTTTGCCGTGCCAGGGGCTGTCCGCCTCGTAGACGCCGGTGGCTTCGGTCATATAACCGCCGAGATAGCTTTTAAGCTCAGCGCGGTTAAGGCACAGGTTGGCGGCCTTGCGCACACGAATGTCTTTCCAGGGCGAACCTTCCTCAAAGGAGAACTGCCACGGCCACAGGTGCGGCTGGGTATTGGCATAGATTTTAAAACCCTGGGCTTTAATTTGATCGACGGCGTCCGGGGCCGGAGCTTCAATCCAGTCCACCTGTTTTGAGAGCAGGGCCGCAGTACGGGCATTGGCCTCCGGCAGCGGGATCAGCACCACTTTATCCACCCGGGGAATACGATCTTTGTTCCAGTAATCGGGGTTTTTATCGAGGATAAGCTGCTGGCGGGGAACCAGTTTTTCCATTTTAAACGGACCGCTGCCCACCGCATGAGCGGCAAACTCCGTCCATGCCAGCTTGCTGCGTGCGGCGGTATCGCCGGTGCTGGCCGGAACCGCGTCATACATTTTTTGCCAGGCCGTCGGCGAGACGATAAACAGGTTGGTAATGTTGTACGGCAGCAGCGCATCCGGTTCGGAGGTGGTCAGTACGACGGTATGATCGTCAATTTTCTCGGCACCGGTCAGGGTCGGCATCCGGGAGAGCGTGTTGCCGATCTGACCCGGCGCGTACTGCGGTGCGGCTTTGTTAAGCACTTTATCGACGTTCCAGACAATCGCATCGGCATTCACTTCAGAACCGTCATGAAACTTCACCCCAGGACGCAGGGTAAAAATCCAGCGACTCTGGTTTTGCGGATCAACATGCCACTCAGTCGCCAGGCCCGGCACCAGGCCGCTCGGCTTTTCACCCTGAGACAGATCCCATTCGACAAGGGCGTCATACAGCGGGATGCCGGTAAAGCGGTTTCCTTCATAGCCCTGGTCGGGCTGACCGAGCGTCAGTGGGATATCTGCGGCAGTCATCGCGATGCGCAGCGTTGAAGCCTGGGACTGCAAAGAGGTAAACAGCGCCAAAGCCCCGCTGACAGCGATAGCGAGGTGGCCTTTACGCAACAATAAGTTTTTCTTCAGCATGGCATTGTCCCTGTTAAATAAAATGTCACTATTTAACAGGCAAGATACATACCAGTTCTGAAATCAGAGAAAAGTGGGGTAAAACGGCTTATAAAATAAGAATGAGTTATATTATCTCTATGATTTAATTTGAAAAATAAAAAAACCTTATTTATTTGCACCGCCAGCGGGAATTCTGTTGCAGAACTGCACCAGCGTATTTAGCACCCTGTCGGGATAGTCACGCAGCGTCACTTTATCTTAAATCACTGCCTCATCCGCCGCGTGACAATCTTAAACAGTTCTTATGAAAGAGCCATAAAGCGAGGTGTTAATAAGGTCTACCAGTGGTAATCGTGGCGTTTTTCCCAGTCAACGACCTCTTTTTCCGCCTGCTCTTTCGCGTATCCATAACGTTGCTGGATTTTCCCCACCAGCTGATCGCGTTTACCTTCGACCACCGTCATGTCATCGTCGGTGAGCTTGCCCCACTGCTCTTTCGCTTTACCTTTTAACTGCTTCCAGTTACCGCCTATTTCGTCTTTATTCATCATCATGTCCTCATCGTTCAGTGTAAATAACGAATCATTGTGGCTCGTTACGTTCTGAAAATGCTGAACGTGCTAATAAGGGTAGTCAGTGATAACGCAACGGTGGATTTATTCGGAATGTTTAACCATCAAAGAGAGAATTATAAGCATGATGGAGAGATGAAGATGAGGGGACTGGTAATCAGGGATGTATCCGCCGGCAGGAGAGGCCATCAGGAAAGGAAAAACGTGGCAACAGGGTGTATCGCCACGGTTTTGTGCGAAGAGTTACAGCCATTCACCATTGCGGATAACGCCAACGGCCAGACCTTCGATGGTGAAGTTCTGCTCGCGCAGATTGACCACGATCGGCGAAAACTCGCTGTTTTCCGGCAGGAGATGAACGGTATTGCCCTGTTTTTTCAAACGCTTCACGGTGACTTCGTCGTCAATACGCGCCACCACCACCTGACCATTACGCACGTCCTGGGTTTTATGCACGGCCAGCAGGTCGCCATCCATAATGCCGATGTCTTTCATCGACATGCCGCTTACCCGCAGCAGGAAATCAGCATTTGGCTTGAAGAGGGAGGCATCCACCTGATAGTGACCTTCGATATGCTGCTGCGCCAGCAGGGGTTCACCTGCCGCGACGCGCCCAATCAGAGGCAAACCGGCGTCCTCTTCTTCTTCAATCAGCAGACGGATGCCGCGAGAAGCACCGGAAACAATCTCCAGCACGCCTTTGCGCGCCAGTGCTTTCAGATGCTCTTCAGCAGCGTTTGGGGAACGGAACCCCAACTGTTGTGCGATCTCCGCACGTGTCGGCGGCATACCCGTTTGGTTGATTCGATCGCGAATGAGATCGAACACCTCTTGCTGCCTGGCCGTTAATGCTTTCATTCCGCCCCCTGGGTGTATATACAGTTATGCTGTGAGTATATACAGCTAAAGGCGATTTTGAAACCAAAATTACGCAAAAAACCAGCAGTTAGCGCAATTCCGGATCTGTCAGCGAAAATGTCCCCACAGCAGCGAAATCCAGGTGAAGAGCGCCAGCAGAATGGTCATCAGTACCGCCGCGGAGCCCATATCTTTCGCCCGTCCGGACAACTCATGAAACTCGGAGCCAATACGATCCACTACCGCTTCAATGGCGCTATTGAGAATTTCAACGACCATCACCAGTACCACTGAACCAATCAGCAATACGCGAGTGATGACATCGACATCAAGGAAACAGGCGATAATAATTGCCAGAATGACCGCGATGGCTTCCTGGCGAAAGGCAGCTTCGTTTATCCAGGCGGCGCGGACGCCTTTCCATGAATAACCGGCCGCTTTGATGATGCGGGTAACACCAGTGGTATTATTGGCCATTAAAAGAACCTTTTTATGAATTGAATTATGTATTGAACATCAATCTCTATGTAAGGTTATAGAGGTACAAAAGAATTTGTGCGCGCTTTCTGATATTCTTGCGACGCAATGGCATTATTAACCAGAGGCTTTACATCGTTTATGTCCGGCTGGCCACGAATTTACTACAAGTTACTTAATTTACCATTAAGCGTATTGGTAAAAAGCAAGTCGATCCCGGCAGAACCCGCTCAGGAGCTGGGGCTCGATACGTCACGTCCTATTATGTACGTTTTACCGTACAACTCGAAGGCCGACTTGCTCACGTTACGCGCTCAATGTCTGGCACATGACCTGCCCGATCCGCTGCAACCGCTTGAGATCGACGGCGTGGAACTGCCGCGTTACATCTTCATTCATGGCGGGCCACGGGTATTTACCTGGTACACGCCAAAAGAAGAGTCGATCAAGCTGTTCCACGACTATCTCGATCTGCACCGTAGCCATCCCGATCTGGATGTGCAAATGGTACCGGTATCGATGATGTTTGGTCGCTCACCGGGGCGCGAAAAAGGCGAAGTGAATCCACCGCTGCGGATGCTCAACGGCATCCAGAAGTTCTTTGCCATCTCCTGGCTTGGTCGCGACAGCTTTGTCCGTTTCTCGCCGCCGGTATCGCTGCGCAGGATGGCGACTGAGCACGGCACGGATAAAATTATCGCCCAAAAACTGGCACGTGTGGCGCGTATGCACTTCGCCCGCCAGCGTCTGGCTGCGGTCGGTCCGCGTCTGCCGGCACGCCAGGATCTGTTTAACAAGCTGCTGGCCTCCAAAGCGATTGCCCGCGCGGTGGAAGACGAAGCCCGCAGCAAAAAAATCTCCCATGATAAGGCCCAGCAAAACGCGGTCGCCCTGATGGAAGAGATTGCGGCGAACTTCTCCTATGAGATGATTCGTCTCTCTGACCGAATTTTAAGCTTCACCTGGAACCGTCTGTATCAGGGCATTAACGTGCACAACGCTGAGCGCGTGCGCCAGCTCGCCCACGACGGCCATGAAATTGTCTATGTGCCCTGCCACCGCAGTCACATGGACTATCTGCTGCTCTCCTATGTGCTTTATCACCAGGGGCTGGTACCGCCGCATATCGCTGCCGGTATTAACCTGAACTTCTGGCCCGCCGGGCCGATTTTCCGCCGCCTGGGGGCGTTCTTTATCCGCCGTTCCTTTAAAGGCAACAAACTCTATTCGACCGTGTTCCGTGAATACCTGGGTGAGCTGTTCCAGCGTGGTTATTCCGTCGAATACTTTGTGGAAGGCGGGCGTTCACGTACTGGCCGTCTGCTGGATCCGAAAACCGGCACCCTGTCGATGACCATTCAGGCGATGTTACGCGGCGGTACGCGTCCCATCACCCTGGTGCCCATCTACATTGGCTATGAGCACGTGATGGAAGTCGGCACCTACGCTAAAGAGCTGCGCGGCGCGACGAAAGAGAAAGAAGGCTTTATGCAGATGGTGCGGGGCTTAAGCAAGCTGCGTAACCTCGGCCAGGGCTATGTTAACTTCGGCGAACCTATTCCGCTGATGAACTACCTCAACCAGCGGGTGCCTGAGTGGCGTGAGTCTATCGACCCCATCGAAGCGATTCGTCCGGCCTGGCTTACCCCTACGGTCAATGCCATTGCCGCCGATCTGATGGTGCGCATTAACAACGCCGGGGCGGCGAATGCCATGAACCTGTGCTGCACCGCCCTGCTGGCTTCGCGTCAGCGTTCACTGACCCGTGAACAGTTGACGGAACAGCTTAATTGCTACCTGAGCCTGATGCGTAATGTCCCTTACGCCGCTGACTCAACGGTGCCAGCCGCCAGTGCGTCGGAGCTCATCGATCACGCATTGCAGATGAACAAGTTTGAGGTGGAGAAAGACACCATCGGCGACATCATCATTCTGCCGCGCGAGCAGGCGGTGCTGATGACCTACTACCGCAACAACATTGCGCATATGCTGATGCTGCCGTCACTGATGGCGGCCATCATCACCCAGCATCGTCATATTTCTCAGGACGAGATGCTGCGCCATGTTGAGCTGCTCTACCCGATGCTCAAAGCAGAACTGTTCCTGCGCTGGGAAAAAGAAGAGTTGGCGGGCGTGCTGGATAATCTGGCCCAGGAGATGTTACGCCAGGGGCTGGTGACCATCAAAGACGGCCAGCTCAACATTAATCCGGCTCATTCCCGCACCCTGCAATTGCTGGCGGCGGGCGCACGTGAAACGCTACAACGCTATGCGATCACCTTCTGGCTGCTGAGCGCCAATCCGTCATTCAACCGCAGCACGCTGGAAAAAGAGAGCCGTACTCTGGCTCAGCGTCTGTCGGTACTGCACGGTATTAACGCGCCGGAATTCTTCGACAAAGCTGTATTCAGTACGCTGGTGCTGACCCTGCGTGACGAAGGCTTTATCAGTGACACCGGCGATGCTGAACCGGCGCAGACGCTGGCGATTTATCAGTTGCTGGCGGAGCTGATCACGTCAGATGTGCGTTTGACTATCGAGAGTGCGACCCAGAGCGAGTAGGGTTTTGCGGCCTGATGCCCTCACCCCGGCCCTCTCCCACGGGGAGAGCAGCTGTGTTTAAAGTCAATGGGTGGCAGCTAACCTGCCGCCCATTTTGTATTGTCACGCACCATGGCGTTCAGGATGGTCACCAGCTTCCTGACGCAGGCTGTTATCGCCACTTTGTACGGTTTT
>NZ_CBFFRJ010000009.1:0-66851 GCF_965644225.1 Phytobacter sp. V91
GATCATACAGCTCAGCTAAGGTAAGGCTAATACAGATAAGGACTCCACTGAACCCCACCGATTAAATCGCACCTTCCTTAAATAAATATCATGAATGATTAATGCTACACCAACAATCACTGTCAGTGAGACGCACCAGCAGCACCAATAAAAATCGGCATAATCAATGTCTGGCGCAATGATAAAAATAGATTATAAAAACCACCAATAATAGTGTCAATATTACGCATAAAACGCAAAACAAATATCACTAAATGTAATTTATTTTTAAAAACAAACAATACAATAATTTTATATTAGCCACCGCTAACATACACCGCATTAATATATCAGGTGATACTTCACCCTGGATATATCGCATCCGGCGATAACCATACGGCAAAACAACAAGGAGTATGACCATCCCCCCTGGCAATATTTTGTGATTTATTGCACAAATCTTGATCTGCTCCCGCGCCATCATGAGCACAACCTGTGCTAAAAAGTAGCCATTCGTGCCACATCATGTGGGACTTGAGCAACATCACCAGGGCTATCATGCAGATGCAAGAAGACCAGTCATCACAACGGGCCATCACACGTCTGTGTATTCAGTGCGGCCTTTTTTTATTACAACATGGTGCAGAGAGCGCACTGGTTGAGGAATTATCCACGCGCCTGGGGCTGGCACTGGGTATGGATAGCGTCGAGAGTTCTATTTCGTCAAATGCGATTGTCCTCACCACCATTAAAAATGGGCAGTGTCTGACCTCAACACGTAAAAACAGCGATCGCGGCATTAATATGCATGTGGTGACCGAAGTACAACACATCGTCATTATGACGGAGCATAAATTGCTCGACGCCAAAGATGTCGAAAAACGCTTCTCACAGCTCAAGCCACTGCGTTATCCCCGCTGGCTGGTGACCCTGATGGTTGGGCTTTCCTGCGCCTGCTTTTGTCGGCTGAACAATGGTGGCTGGGACGGCGCTTTTATCACTTTTTGCGCCAGCAGCGTGGCAATGTATGTGCGACTGGTGCTGGCAAACCGCCATATGCATCCGCAAATCAACTTTTGCATTACGGCGTTCGTGGCGACCAGCATATCCGGGCTGATGCTAACATTTCCAACGTTTCTTCATACCTCTACCGTCGCGATGGCGGCAAGCGTGTTACTGCTGGTTCCCGGCTTCCCTTTGATTAACTCCGTAGCGGATATGTTTAAAGGGCACATTAACACCGGCCTTGCGCGCTGGGCTATCGCCAGTCTGTTAACTCTCGCGACCTGTATCGGTGTAGTGATGGCAATGACCTTGTGGGGGCTGCGCGGATGGATGTGATCTGGTTTGTGCTGGCTCTGATTCAGGACATGTTACTTTCCGCCATTCCAGCGGTGGGCTTTGCGATGGTGTTCAACGTACCACACCGGGCGCTGCCCTGGTGCGCGCTGCTTGGCGCTATCGGTCACGGAACGCGTTTCGCGATGGTTCACTGGGGCTTTAATGTCGAGTGGTCAACTTTCGTCGCCTCAATGCTGGTTGGCAGCATCGGCATTCGCTGGTCACGCTGGTATCTGGCACACCCAAAAGTCTTCACCGTTGCGGCGGTCATTCCCATGTTCCCCGGCATTTCTGCCTACACGGCGATGATTTCTGCGGTGAAAATTGGCCATTTAGGCTATAGCGAAGAACTGATGATCTTGTTGTTGACCAACTTTCTTAAAGCCTCATCGATCGTGGGCGCGCTGTCGATAGGCCTGTCCGTTCCGGGGCTATGGCTCTACCGCAAACGCCCGCGCGTCTGAAATTTGAGTTATTGCGACGCCGTGGTAATAATCCTTATCCCGATATGCCTGATAAGGAACGGATGTGGAACAGCAAAGCATTTATGCCCCTGATGATTTTGACGAGTCCCGGGTGAAAGACAAAATCTTCCTTAGCGCCATTGCCCTGTTTGCAGAGTACGGGCTTAATGGCGCGCGCATGGAGCAGATTGCTGAGAAAGCGGGCACCACCAAACGGATGGTGGTTTACCATTATAAAACCAAAGAAAACTTGTACTTACAGGTTCTTGAGTACGTTTATGCTTCAATCCGGGCCAGCGAGAAAGCCCTGAACCTGTCAGCTCTCCCTCCGGTTGAAGCCCTGGTACATCTGGTCGAAAACACCTTTGACTATCACGCTGATCATCCTGATTTCATTCGTATTATTTGTATGGAAAACATGCAGCGCGGGCGTTACATCCAACAGTCCACCTGGCTACGGGATGTAAACCGCAGCGCCCTCACCTTGCTCGAAGATATTCTCAGCCGCAGCCAGCATAAGCAGTTGTTTAATCAAAACGTCTCGGCTCGTGACCTGCACCGGGTGATCAGCAGTTTCAGCTTTCACTATGTCGCCAACAGTTACTCGTTCTCGATGCTCTTTGAAGACCATGAGGACCGCCAGCAACAGCGTCAGCACTCCCGTAAAATGGCCGTGCAGGTCGTATTGCGTTTTATTTGCGCATAAATAACTTGCAATTAAATCGTACACTATCTATATTCAAAAACATGAAAACAAAACAGACCCACAACGCGCAGCTTGAACTCGACAACCAGTTTTGTTTTGCACTTTACTCAACAAATCTGGCGCTGCATAAATTGTACCGACAGCTTTTGACGCCGTTAAACCTGACCTATCCACAGTATCTGGTGATGCTGGTTCTGTGGGAGAAGGATGACGTGACAGTGTCGGATATCGGCGAACGCCTGTTTCTTGATTCGGCAACACTGACCCCTTTGCTCAAGCGTCTGGAAAGCGCAGGGCTTCTTTGTCGCCAACGCTCACGCCAGGATGAGCGCCAGGTGGTCATTACCCTCAGCGACAAGGGTCGTGAACTCCATCAACAGGCACAATCCATTCCGAACGCCGTTATGTGTTCTCTGGATTGTGACCATGGCCAGTTAATGGCTCTCAAGCAGCAGCTTGAGACCCTGCGCCAACAGTTTCAGCGCGTATAACGACCTCAGCAATGAGGTATTATACGCCCATTTAAATAGCGCACGATATTATCGCAATCTACTAAGTTAATAAGGAACCTGTTATGTCTTTAGAAAAAGTGATTTACACCGCTAATGCCAAAGCTACTGGTGGTCGTGATGGTCATGCGACCTCTTCTGACGGCGTGCTGGATGTCAAACTCGGTGTGCCTAAAGAGATGGGCGGCATGGGTGGCAACGTAACAAACCCTGAACAACTGTTTGCCGCAGGCTACTCCGCCTGCTTCCTCGGCGCGATGAAATTCGTTGCCGGACGCGACAAAATCAGCATGCCGAAAGATGCCTGGACAGAAGCAAACGTCGGCATTGGCCCACTGCCTACCGGTTTTGGTATCGAAGTTGAGCTTAAGATCCACCTTGAAGGTATGGACGCTGCTGAAGCGAAAAAACTGGTCGATGCAGCACATATCGTCTGCCCGTATTCCAACGCCACCCGCGGCAACATTGATGTGACCTTAACCATCATCGCGTAATACGAAACCGGACAGGCTTTAGCCAAAGATCCGGTCGCCAGCATCATTGGGAAAACACCGCCGGGGCAACCCGGCTTTTTCCGTTGCCATCCTCCCTCGCCCGCTCTGTGTTACTATGTCCTGATATGCCTGCAAATCTTTAATGCAGTGCGCCCGTACGGTTTTTCCTGTTTGAGAACACGTTATGTCTTCCAGAATCCTGACGTCCACTGTTATCGGTGTTGATGAGTTTATGCGCGATCACGCCAGCGTGCTGGCGCGAACTGAGGGCGGAGCTGTCGCCGTCTTTGCCAATAACGCCCCGGCGTTTTACGCCATTACGCCCGCACGTCTGGAACAGCTTCTGACCCTGGAAGCGCGCCTTGCTCGTCCCGCCAGCGATGTTGCACTGGATAGTCAGTTTTTTGCCGAACCCACTGCCGCGCCAATGCAGGTTCCGATGGGCAAATTTGCCATGTATGCTGACTGGCAGCCGGATAGCGATTTCCAGCGTATGGCGGCACTGTGGGGCGTTGCCCTCGCCCAGCCGGTTGCCCCGGAAGAGCTGGCCGCATTTGTTGCTTACTGGCAGGCCGAAGGCAAAGTATTTCATCACGTACAATGGCAGCAGAAGCTGGCGCGCAGCCTGCAGATAGGCCGGGCGAACAACAACGGGCTGCAAAAACGCGATATCAACACCCTGTCCGAACCGGACAAAGAGATCCCGACTGGATTCAGAGGTGCCAAATGAAAAATATCAGCCACATCCTGCAACGCCTGCAAAAAATGATGCCTGCGAATATTAAGCCCGCGTTTAAATCGGGTGAAGAGCTGATGGCCTGGCAGAAGGAGCAGGGGGAACTTCGCTCTGCGGCGCTGGAGCGCGAAAACCGCGCCATGAAGATGCAGAGAACCTTTAACCGTTCCGGCATTCGTCCGCTGCATCAGAACTGCTCCTTTGAAAATTACAAAATTGAGTCCAAAGGCCAGCAGGACGCCTGCAATGCCGCGCGGCAATATGTAGAAGAGTTTGATAGCAGCATTGCCAGCTTTATTTTTTCCGGTAAACCCGGCACCGGCAAAAACCATCTCGCCGCAGCCATTTGCAACGAACTGCTCCTGCGCGGCAAATCTGTCCTTATTATTACCGTTGCCGATATTATGTCGGCGATGAAAGAGACCTTCAGCAATCGGGAGAGCAGCGAAGAACAACTGCTTAATGACCTGAGTAACGTTGACTTACTGGTTATCGATGAAATCGGTATGCAGAACGAATCGCGTTACGAAAAAGTCATTATCAACCAGATCGTTGACCGCCGTTCATCCTCCAAGCGCCCAACGGGCATGCTGACGAACAACACGCTGGATGAAATGAACAAGCTGCTCGGTGAGCGCGTGATGGACAGAATGCGTCTGGGTAACAGCCTGTGGGTGATATTCAACTGGGAAAGCTATCGTAGCCGCGTTACGGGCAAAGAGTATTGAGATTTATCCTCTGAGAGTCGCTGGCATGCGGGGGTGTATACTGGCCCTTTCCAGTCAAACCCAGGGTTCAACATGATGTCTTTTGCTAAACGCCTTCTCTGCGCCACTCTCGCCAGCGGCGTGCTGTTCTCCGCTACCACATTCGCCGCCTCCTGGCAGGACAGCCTTTCCAGCGCCGCCAGCCAGTTGAGCCAGAACTCGGGCTCGCAGCAGGGCGGTATGTCATTATCGTCCCTGACTGGTTTGCTCAATGGAGGCAGCCAGTCCCTGAGCGCAGGCACCATGAACAACGCCGCGGGCATTATGTCTTACTGTGCGCAAAACAAGCTGGCCTCGCTGACCAATACAGACAACATCAAAAATCAGGTGATGGATAAACTGGGGTTGGGACAGCAGGAGCAGAAACAGGACACGAATTATCTCGAAGGCTTACAGGGGTTGCTGAACACCAAAAACGGTGAGCAGCTCAATCTGAACAACATCGGCAACACGCCACTGGCAGAAAAAGTGAAAACCAAAGCCTGCGATCTGGTCCTCAAGCAAGGTCTGAATTTCCTGTCATAAGTTCCTCTTCTCGGATTTATCCATCACTGGCACAAATACTTTTTTGTCTGAGTGCCGCAAATACCGCTAACTCGCCCCCCGCGTCGGGGTGAGATAGCGGTCAAACTTATACCGTATCTAAACCAATTCCTAATAACTCGCGAAAAAAGTGACACTACAATTGCAGACGTGTTACATCGAAATTAAATTGTATCCCCTTGTAAAAAAGTAAACGCTGACCGTTTCAGTCAGCATCGCAGAGGAAAAACGGTTGGCCGAGTTACTTTCAATGGTCCTCTTTCTCGCATCCGTGGTGATTTACGCATGGAAAGCGGGGCGTAACACCTGGTGGTTCACCGCAATACTGCTGGTACTGGGTTGCTTCGTGGTGTTGAACATCACGCTGTATGCCAGTGACTACTTCACCGGCGACGGGATCACTGATGCCGTTATTTACACCCTGACCAACAGCCTTACTGGCGCAGGTGTCGGTAAATATGTGCTACCTGGTGCGGCCATTGTACTGGCGCTGCTGGGCGTTTTTTTCACCCTGGGCTGGGTGTTACGCCGTCGCCGCCATCTTCCTTATCATTTCGGCTACAGCTTGCTGGCTCTGGTGCTGGCTCTGGGCTCGGTGGATGCAAGCCCGGCGTTTCGTCAGATAAGCGAACTGGTAAAATCTCATTCCCGCGAAGGTGACCCTGACTTCACCGCTTATTACAAAGAACCGGCGAAGAAAATTCCCCATCCAAAGCTCAATCTGGTCTACATCTATGGTGAAAGCCTTGAGAGAACCTATTTCGATAACGATGCCTTCCCGGACCTGACGCCGGAACTGGGGGCACTTAAAGAAGAGGGGCTGGACTTTAGCCAAACCGAACAGTTGCCAGGAACGGATTACACCATTGCCGGAATGGTCTCCTCCCAGTGCGGTATTCCGCTGTTTGCTCCCTTTGAAGGTAACGCATCCGCATCGGTATCCAGTTTCTTTCCACAGAATATCTGCCTCGGCGATATCCTGAAAAACTCCGGTTACGAAAACTATTTTATCCAGGGCGCGAACCTGCGCTTCGCGGGCAAAGATGTCTTCCTTAAATCCCACGGTTTTGATCATCTGGTCGGTGCCGAAGAGCTGAAAACCAGGGTCCAGGACCCGAGCTACCGCAATGACTGGGGTTTTTACGATGACACCGTGCTGGATGAGGTGTGGCAAAAATATGAAGAACTGGCGCGCTCCGGTAAGCGCTTCTCCCTTTTTGCCCTGACGGTGGATACCCATCATCCTGATGGTTTTATTTCCCGTACCTGCGACAGAAGAAGCTATGCCTTTGATGGCAAACCGAATCAATCCTTCAGCGCTGTCACCTGTAGCCAGCAGCATATTGCTAAACTTATCAACAAGATCAAAGCCTCTCCGTGGTTTAAAGACACGGTGATCGTTGTCTCCTCTGATCATCTGGCGATGAACAACACCGCATGGAAATACCTGAATAAAGAAGATCGCAAAAATCTGTTCTTCGTCCTGCGTGGTGATGAAGCGCAGCAGGATACGCTGGCGGTCAAGCGTAGCACTATGGACAACGGCGCTACCGTCCTCGATATTCTCGGCGGGGATAACTTTATTGGCCTTGGCCGCAGTAGCCTTTCTGGTGAGTCGCTCTCCACGGTCTTCCTCAACATGAAGGAAAAAGTGGTGGCCTGGAAACCGGACATCATCCGTCTGTGGAACTTTCCAAAGCAAATGAAGGACTTCACCATCGACAGCGACAAGCAGATGATTGCCTTCTCTGGCAGCAAATTCCGCCTGCCGCTGCTGGTCCGCGTGTCAGATCAACGGGTCGAACCCTTGCCTGAAAGCGAATACTCTGCGCCGTTACGCTACCAGCTTGCTGATTTTGCCCCGCGCGATAAGTTTGTCTGGGTCGATCAGTGCTACAAAATGGCCCGCCTTTGGGCGCCTGAGCTGGTGCTTTCTACCGACTGGTGCGTCTCTCAGGGGCAGCTTGGCGGCCAGCAAAGTGTGCAGCAGGTTACGAAAGCGCAATGGAAGAGCAAAACGGATCTTAAAGAAACGGTGATCAGCGCTGACCGCTATAAGCAAAATATCGATATGCTGAAAATTGTGGATGACGATATACGCTATAAAGCCGACAGCTTTATCTTCAATGTGGCGGGCGCGCCGGAAGAGGTGAAAAAGTTCACTGGGATCTCACGGCCTGAAAGCTGGGGGCGCTGGTCCAATGCGCAACTGGGGAACGAAGTTTCCATCGAGTTTAACAGCCCGCTACCAGAAAATTTTGAGCTGGTGATCACCGCCAAAGCCTTTGGTCCTAACGCTAATCAACCGATCCCGGTTCGGGTGGGAGATGAAGAACAGGAGCTGATGCTCGGCAACGACGTCTCCACCACCACGCTGCGTTTCACTAATCCGACGCGCAGCAGCACGCTGGTTATCGTACCGCCGGACCCTCAGTCCACCAATGAAGGTAATATTCTCGGCCACTCACCCCGCCAGCTCGGGATTGGGATGGTGGAACTCAAAGTGGTGAATACCAACGGCTAAAAAAATGCGCCCAAAATTCCCCGGGCGCTGAATAGCAATCGTCTCACCTCTCCCCTGGCGCTGCCGGATACCCGTGCTGGCGCCAGCACTCTTGTGCATTTCATTGCGCATCCGTCTGATGATCAGAACGAGATAACGCCTTTAATCAGTTCGCGGTTATTAATTACCTGCTGCTCGTAGATCTCCGCAAGGGCGGTAAATTCATAGCGATGAGTAAGCATCATCGCGGCGGTGATACTCCCCTGCGCCATTAAACGCCCGACTTTGGCAAAGTCCTCCCCGGTGGCGTTACGGCTGCCCATCATGGTGGTCTCCTTTTTATGAAACTCAGGGTCAGAGAACTGCAGATCGCCTTTAAACAGGCCAACAAAGGTGATGCTGCCGCCGTGGCGAATCAGATTCACGGTGTTGTTCATCGCATGCTGATTACCCGTCGCATCAATGACTTTTTGCGCCAGCGAACCGCCACACGCCGCCCGTAATTGCGCATCAAAATCCCCGTCAGACGGGTCCAGCGCCACCAGCCCAAGGTGCTTTTCCACATGCTCACGCCGGGCCGGACTGGTATCTGCGACCACCACCTGCGCGCCATCCGCTTTGGCAATTGCAGCCGCTCCCAGCCCAATAGGCCCTGCTCCCACCACCAGCACCGGTTCACCGGGCTGAACGGCTGCACGTCGCACTGCATGTGCGCTGATGGCAAAAGGTTCGATCAACGCAGCGGATTCAGGATCAATGCCATCGACCACCAACAAGTTGCTGACCGGCACGCTCAGGAACTCACTGAATCCACCGTCCTGATGCACCCCAATAACTGAAATATTTTCGCAGCAGTTCGTACGCCCACTTTTGCACGCCGGGCATTTATCGCAGGACACGTAAGGAATAACCGAAACCTGCTGACCATGACTTAACTTATTGATGTTTTTACCTAAGCCAACAACCTCGCCGCATATTTCATGGCCTAACACTCGTGGATAACTAAAAAAAGGTTGATGGCCAGCCCACGCATGAATATCAGTGCCGCATATACCCACCTTTTTAATTTTCACCAGCGCTTCATTATCACCAGGAATGGGGACTTCACGTTTTATCCATTGCATTACTTTCGGTTCCTGGCACACCAAGGTATTCATTTCAGCCATCGCTATTTCTCCCGTATTTTCTGTTGCAACAGATATCGGGGAAAATGGAAAACAAAACGAAATGGTGCTTCTGATTTGTGAAACTCTACACATAAAAATGTTTTAAATACGTTTTTAATAGCGAAAAAGGAGCCATCAATGAGCCGTTCACAAAATTTACGTCATAACGTTATCAACCAGGTTATCGATGATATGTCCCGGGGACATATCCCGTCGCCGCTGCCGACACAAAATGCGCTGGCCGAAATGTACAACATCAGCCGAACCACCGTGCGGCACATCCTCAGCCACCTTTTGGATTGTGGCGTTTTGACGCAAATCCACCACGATTACGTCATCGTACGCAAACCCGATAATAACGATGGATTTACCTGTATTTCGGCCTCCCTGACGGAGCAGACCCGTATCTTCGAACAGGCATTTTTTACCATGATTAACCAGCGCCAGTTGAGCGCAGGTGAGTCATTTTCAGAGCTCCAGTTGGCCCGCTCTGCAGGCGTCAGCCCGGTTGTCGTCCGGGAATATCTTTTAAAATTCGGCCGTTATAACCTCATTCAAAATGAAAAGCGTGGGCAATGGAGCATGAAACAGTTTGACCAGGCCTATGCAGAACAGTTGTTTGAATTACGCGAAATGCTGGAAACCCACGCGCTCCAGCACTTTCTCAATTTACCGGATGATGACCCTCGCTGGCTGGAAGCCAGGACCTTACTGGAGCGCCATCGCATGCTGCGGGACAGTATCGGCAGCAGTTTTCGTATGTTCTCGCAATTAGATCGTGACTTTCACGCCCTGTTGCTCTCCGCGGCAGACAACGTCTTTTTTAACCAGTCTCTTGAGATCATTTCGGTTATTTTTCACTTTCATTATCAATGGGATGAAAGTGATTTAAAGCAGCGTAATATCATCGCCATCGACGAGCATATGACCATTCTTAGCGCATTAATCTGTCGCAGCGATCTGGATGCCATCCTGGCACTGCGTAATCATCTGGATACCGCTAAAGAATCCATGATTCGTTCCATCAGACAATCTCTGGCCACCAGTCATTAAGTACCAATTAAAAACAGCAAATGTCTATCGGGAGCACGCTTCAGATACAAGCTGGAGAAATAAAAATATCGTCACTTCTATGCTCTGATTAAGTCGACTGAAAATAAATAGTAGTTCGTGAGCGGTGCCGAATTAAAACCCGGCATCAGTATATTAATTTTCATCTTTCTTATTCAGGAAAAATGACAAGCTACATTTTGGGAGTCAGGCGTGGAAAAAAATGATATTACACTTGGGCCACGAACAAGTTATGACAAACCGGTGGACACAGATATTCCCGTTCCACCTGCAGGTTCATTACAACGCAGCGCAAGAATTAAAAAGATACAAACCACGGCGATGATTTTATTATTTTTTGCTGCCGTTATTAATTACCTCGACAGAAGTTCACTGTCCGTTGCCAATTTAACTATTCGCCAGGAGTTAGGGCTAAGCGCCACCGAAATTGGCGCCCTGCTCTCCGTATTCTCGCTGGCCTATGGTATCGGTCAGCTTCCCTGCGGCCCGTTGCTGGATCGCAAAGGCCCGAGGATCATGCTCGGCTTAGGCATGTTTTTCTGGTCACTATTCCAGGCACTGTCAGGCATGGTACATAGCTTTACGCAGTTTGTGCTGGTGCGCATCGGTATGGGATTGGGAGAGGCGCCAATGAACCCTTGCGGTGTGAAGGTCATTAACGACTGGTTTAATATCAAAGAGCGCGGTCGCCCGATGGGATTTTTTAATGCCGCCTCAACGATAGGTGTCGCTATCAGCCCACCGATTCTGGCTGCAATGATGTTGATGATTGGTTGGCGCGGCATGTTTATCACCATTGGCATACTGGGCATTTTCCTCGCCATTGGCTGGTATATGCTCTATCGCAATCGGGAAGATCTTGAACTTACCCCTGTAGAGCAGAGCTACCTGAATGCAGGTAGCGTGAACGCTCGTCGCGATCCACTGAGTTTTGCCGAGTGGCGAAGTCTGTTTCGTAACCGAACCATGTGGGGCATGATGCTGGGCTTTAGCGGTATCAACTACACCGCATGGCTGTATCTCGCCTGGCTCCCCGGTTATCTGCAAACCTCATACAACCTTGATTTGAAAAGCACTGGGGTAATGGCCGCCATTCCGTTCCTGTTTGGCGCAGCCGGTATGCTGACGAATGGCTATGTGACCGACTGGCTGGTAAACCGGGGGATGGCACCGATCAAGAGCCGAAAAATCAGTATCATTACCGGGATGCTTTGCTCCGCAGCATTTACTTTCGTGGTACCCCAGGCAACCACTTCGATGGCAGCAGTACTGCTGATTGGAATGGCGCTATTCTGCATCCACTTTGCCGGGACATCCTGTTGGGGTCTGATCCATGTTGCCGTGGCTTCACGCATGACTGCATCGGTAGGCAGTATTCAAAACTTTGCGAGCTTTATCTGCGCCTCATTTGCACCAATTGTCACGGGTTTTATCGTGGATACCACCCAGTCTTTCCGCCTGGCATTAATGATCTGCGGATGCGTCACGGTGTTGGGGGCGATCGCTTATGTTGTGCTGGTGCGCAAGCCAATCAGCGACCCGAAACAGAACTAAACGAACAGGCTGACTCTCAGATCACCGTCCGCATTTCAAGCTGACGGATTTGCATCAACCTGTACCCCGCTGACGCAAACAGCGGGGTAAAAGACTCCGGCACCGCCACGCTGGTACCCAGCCCGGCGAAATGATGGCTCAGAGCAATCAGCATTTCACGGGCAAACCCCTTATGCCGATACTCAGGCTCCACGTACAGAAAACGCAGTTGAGGCGTTGGCGTCAGGGTGGCGATCGCCGCATAAGCATGTTTACGATACTCAAACACCCGGCAAGGCAGCGTGATCAGAGAACAGGGGGCTATCTGCCAGGGCAGGCTCTCTTTGACCTCACCCAATGAACGCCAGACCAGTTCGAGGGGGTTGACCTCGTGCAACAGATTTTCCCCCACCCCGGAAACCCCATCGCTCTGAAATCCGCACAGTACCCTTTGCAGCTCAAATCCCAGCGCGCGGTACAGTCCGATGCCCGGCTGATTATCCGCAATCACCTCCAGCCACATCTGGCGAACACCTTTGGCCCGCAAACTTTGCATAAGGGGTTCCAGCAGGCGTATTCCCAGGCCCATCCCGCGCCAGGCCGGACTCAGGGCAAATGCCGCCAGCCGCGCAGATTCGGCACGGCGAGTGATGATGGCTATCGCAACCAGTACCTCGCCGTCCCACCAGACGCAGGAGTCAGGCAGGCTGATATGTTCGGCGCCGAAACGGTGGGCAAAATGCTCTGCAGCGATCGAGAAGGGAATGCTGTAGCCTGCAAAGCAGTCACTTAAAAAGACTGAAAGCTGTTCGCTACTGTAGTGAAGGGCAGAAATAGAGGTCAGATTCATCATGCATCTCCGTATTTAAAATAAGGATAACATGATGAAAAAGTAAAATGCGCCCCACATCAGCAGGGCGCGAAACGACTTAGAAGGTTTCCCAGTTATCTTCGCCACCGGCCACTTTTGGCGTCTGCGGTTTAGACAAAGTCGGTTTTACCAGCGTCGGCGCAACGTATGCTTCGCGGTTCACACGACGGGTACGGAATACAGCAACGGCCTGAGTCAGACGGCTGGCCTGCTCTTCCAGTGCCGCCGCCGCTGCCGCGGACTCTTCCACCAGCGAGGCGTTCTGCTGGGTAACACGGTCCATTTCAGCCACCGCCAGACCTACCTGGTCGATACCACGGCTCTGTTCATCAGATGCCGAGGCAATTTCGCCCATGATATCGGTCACACGGGTCACCGCGCTGACGATCTCGTCCATGGTTTCACCCGCGCTTTCCACCAGGGTAGAGCCCAGTTCCACGCGATTCACCGAGTCTTCAATCAGCCCTTTAATTTCACGTGCTGCCTGCGCACTGCGCTGGGCCAGGTTACGGACTTCACCGGCCACCACCGCAAAACCACGCCCCTGCTCACCCGCACGCGCTGCTTCTACGGCGGCGTTCAACGCCAGGATATTGGTCTGGAAAGCAATGCCGTCAATAACGCTGATGATATCGGCAATTTTCTGCGAGCTGGCGGTAATGTCGCGCATGGTCTGCACCACGTTATCCACCACTTTGCCGCCTTTTTGCGCAGTACCCGAAGCACTCAGCGCCAGATGGCTTGCCTGACGCGCGTTCTCGGCGTTCTGTTTCACCGTTGCGGTCAGCTGTTCCATGCTGGCTGCGGTCTCTTCAAGAGAAGCGGCCTGCTGTTCGGTACGGGAAGAGAGATCATTGTTGCCGGCAGAGATTTCACTCGCGCCGCTGTAAATGGCATCTGCACCGTTACGCACATCACCTACCGTGCGTACCAGCTCACCCTGCATATGGCGCAGGCTTTCAGCAAGCTGACCCATTTCGTTGGTGCCGTGAACGTTAATGCGCTGCTCCAGATCGCCACCCGCAATATGACGGATGTTTTCGATCAGGTGGTTCATCGGGCCAATCACACCCCGTTTGATGCCCAGCCACGCGGCCACAATCACCACCAGTACCACCAGCAGCACCGTGAAAATGATCCACAAGGCAGTATCATACGAGCTGTTGCTGTCGATGACCGCTTGCTCATACAAATGATCGTTTTGCTGCAAATAATCGAGATACGGCTTCTCAAACGCATCCTGATAGCCCTGAGTCGGCTGATCGAAGAAATCGTTGATTTTACCTGCACCCAGCAGTTGAATCAGCTCCGCCAGCGCATTGTGGTAAATCTCATAGGTGCGGCTAATTTCTGCAGCTGCGGCCTCGCTCTGGCGCGGATCGCGCGGCGTGGACTGATACTCTTTCCAGTGCCCTTCCGCGGCTTTCAACGAGGTGCTGGCGATCTGCATCAGGTCATTGACCGTCGCCCCACTGCCAATATTGTTCTGATCCATCATATAACGCGTACCTGCGCGGTTAAGCGTGTTACGCGTCTGCAACAGCGCAACCCAACTGGCGTTGAGCGTTGACTGCTGCTGACGGATGGTTTGTAAAACGGTGAAATTTTCTTTGTCGTGCTTGAGCGCATTAAAGAACAAGCCGCCAGAGGTGAGTTGTAACAAGCCAAAAAGTCCCAGTACTAAAAGTAAACTGGTGACAAGTTTCATACGATTTAACATGTTTTTTCTTCCATTATCCAGACAACAGAGTTTCGGCCTGGAAAGCGAAAACTTTATGGGGAGACGTGCTAAAAAACACGGGTTTACATTAACAATCAGGCAACAACCCCGGTTAAAGACGCACAGTAAAAATGGGTAATATGAACAATCATACGTGATCATTATCACACATTTTTCGCCGCTTAACCCCCTATAAAACCGCTTACCCCGATGGCTGACCGCTTACCCCCGTTTTCCTGCCACTTAAGCAAATCGCGCCCTTTTTACGCTTGTAATTTGTCATGATCGCCGCCAGCAAAATCGTCTTTCAACACACCATCCCCCATGCCATTTTTCTGATAATCAGGTCTGATATGGATACTAAAAAGCTTTTAAAACATATACCCTGGCTGCTTGTCGGCATCCTCGGCGCTTTCTGCTTATCCGTCGTTGCATTACGACGTGGTGAGCACGTCAGCGCACTGTGGATTGTTGTCGCCGCCGTTTCGGTGTACCTCGTTGCCTACCGTTACTACAGCCTGTACATCGCCCAGAAGGTGATGAAGCTGGACCCAACGCGCTCCACACCGGCGGTCATCAACAATGATGGCCTGAACTACGTGCCGACCAACCGCTACGTGCTGTTTGGTCACCACTTTGCCGCTATCGCAGGTGCCGGTCCATTGGTTGGCCCGGTTCTCGCCGCGCAAATGGGTTACCTGCCAGGTACTCTGTGGCTGCTGGCGGGCGTTGTGCTCGCGGGTGCGGTACAGGACTTTATGGTGCTGTTTATCTCTTCCCGCCGTAACGGCGCCTCTCTTGGTGAGATGATTAAAGAAGAGATGGGCCGCGTACCAGGCACCATCGCGCTGTTCGGCTGCTTCTTAATCATGATTATTATCCTCGCCGTGCTGGCGTTGATCGTGGTTAAAGCGCTGGCAGAAAGCCCGTGGGGTGTGTTCACCGTTTGCTCCACTGTACCTATTGCCCTGTTTATGGGTATCTACATGCGATTCCTGCGCCCAGGCCGTGTGGGTGAAGTGTCAGTCATTGGTATCGTGCTGCTGGTCGCGTCGATTTACTTCGGCGGCATTATTGCCCACGACCCGTACTGGGGCCCGGCGCTGACCTTCAAAGACACCACCATCACCTTTGCGCTGATCGGTTATGCGTTTATCTCCGCATTACTGCCGGTCTGGCTGATCCTCGCACCGCGCGACTATCTGGCAACCTTCCTGAAAATCGGCGTAATCGTCGGTCTGGCGCTGGGTATCGTTATCCTGAACCCGGAACTGAAAATGCCGGCGATTACGCCGTACATTGATGGTACCGGCCCGCTGTGGAAAGGCGCGCTCTTCCCGTTCCTGTTTATCACCATCGCCTGTGGCGCCGTCTCTGGCTTCCACGCGCTGATTGCTTCCGGTACCACGCCAAAACTGCTGGCAAACGAAAACGACGCCCGCTTTATCGGCTACGGCGCAATGCTGATGGAGTCCTTCGTAGCGATTATGGCGCTGGTTGCAGCGTCCATCATCGAACCAGGTCTCTATTTCGCCATGAACACCCCGCCAGCCGGCCTTGGCATCACCATGCCAAACCTGCATGAAATGGGCGGCGAAAACGCAGCGGTTATTATGGCGCAGCTGAAAGATGTCAGCGCCCACGCTGCAGCAACCGTCAGCTCCTGGGGCTTTGTTATCTCTCCTGAGCAGATCATGCAGACGGCAAAAGACATCGGCGAACCGTCGGTCCTTAACCGTGCAGGTGGCGCGCCGACCCTGGCCGTGGGTATTGCTCACGTGTTCCACAAAATCATGCCGATGGCGGACATGGGCTTCTGGTACCACTTCGGTATTCTGTTCGAAGCGCTGTTTATCCTGACCGCACTGGACGCCGGTACCCGCGCAGGCCGCTTTATGCTGCAGGACCTGCTGGGTAACTTCGTGCCGTTCCTGAAGAAAACTGACTCTCTGGTGGCCGGTATCATCGGCACTGCGGGTTGCGTCGGTCTCTGGGGCTACCTGCTGTATCAGGGCGTGGTTGATCCGCTGGGCGGCGTGAAGAGCCTGTGGCCGCTGTTCGGTATCTCTAACCAGATGCTGGCGGCTGTGGCGCTGGTTCTGGGTACCGTTGTGCTGGTTAAAATGCAGCGCACCAAATACATTTGGGTCACCGTGGTTCCGGCTCTGTGGCTGCTGCTGTGCACCACCTGGGCGCTGGGTCTGAAACTGTTCAGCACCAACCCACAACTGGAAGGCTTCTTCTTTATGGCTAACCAGTACAAAGAAAAAATTGCTGCCGGCGGCGCTGACCTGACTGCCCAGCAGATTGCTAACATGAACCATATCGTGGTGAACAACTACACCAACGCAGGTCTTAGCATTCTGTTCCTGGTCGTGGTCTACAGCATTATTTTCTACGGCATCAAAACCTGGTTGCAGGTGCGTAACAACACCGTGCGTACTGACAAAGAAACCCCGTACGTTCCGGTTCCGGAAGGCGGCGTGAAGACCTCTTCACACCACTAAATCGACAACGTCCCCCCTCGTCTTTCCTCCCTCGCCCCTTTGGGGAGAGGGTCGGGGTGAGGGGAACAATACCCGGCAGACTTACCTCGCCGGGTATTTTTATATCTGGATAACCCAATGTTTGGTAACTTAGGCGAAGCAAAAAAATACCTTGGCCAGGCGGCAAAAATGCTGATTGGCATCCCGGATTACGACAATTACGTCGAGCATATGAAAACCAATCATCCGGATAAGCCGTATATGACTTACACCGAATTCTTCCGCGAACGCCAGGACGCACGCTACGGCGGCGGCGATGGTAAAGGTGGCGTGCGCTGTTGCTAATGGAGGCAAGATGACACCGATTGCAGTTACCCTTCTTACCGGCTTTCTCGGCGCGGGCAAAACCACTCTGTTGCGCCACATTCTCAATGAACAGCACGGCTTTAAAATCGCGGTTATCGAAAACGAATTCGGTGAAGTTTCCGTTGATGACCAACTGATTGGCGATCGCGCCACCCAAATCAAAACCCTGACCAACGGCTGCATCTGCTGCACCCGTTCTAACGAACTGGAAGACGCGCTGCTGGACCTGTTAGACAGCCTCGATCACGGCGATATCGCCTTTGACCGCCTGGTAATTGAGTGCACCGGCATGGCCGATCCGGGCCCGATTATTCAGACCTTTTTCTCCCACGAGATCCTCTGCCAGCGCTATCTGCTGGATGGCGTGATTGCGCTGGTGGATGCGGTTCATGCTGATGAGCAGATGAATCAGTTCACAATCGCCCAGTCTCAGGTGGGTTACGCTGACCGGATCCTGCTGACCAAAACCGACGTAGCAGGCGAGAGCGAAAAACTGCGTGAGCGCCTGGGCCGCATTAACGCCCGCGCCCCGGTTTACACCGTGACACATGGCGCAATCGAGCTTGCCTCGCTGTTTAACACCAGCGGTTTTATGCTGGAAGAGAACGTCCTGCCGGGCAAACCGCGTTTTCACTTTATTGCCGATAAGCAAAACGATGTCTCGTCGATCGTCGTCGAACTGGATTACCCGGTCGATATCAGCGACGTTTCCCGGGTGATGGAAAACCTGCTGCTCTCCTTTGCCGACAAACTGCTGCGCTACAAAGGCATGTTGTGGATTGATGGCGAACCAAACCGCCTGCTGTTCCAGGGCGTACAACGCCTCTACAGCGCCGACTGGGACAGGCCGTGGGGTGAAGAACAGCCGCACAGCACCCTGGTATTTATCGGTATTCAATTGCCTGAGCAGGAGATCCGCGACGCCTTTGCAGGCCTGAAAGGTAGCTCATCCCTGGCGTGATGCATCCACGGGTGTTTGCACCGTATTTTCCTCCGGCTCGTCCAGCGCTTCGGCAATCAGCGTCAGGCGTTCGTGCTCAAAGTCACGATGGGAAAGCTCCAGTTTCGGCAGCTCTTTATTGACCTTCTCAGACAGCTTGCCGAAGCGCTCCACCTTGCCGTACAGGCCCTGGTTACCGACCAGTGCCGTGACGGTGGCATTGTACTGATTGCTGGCGGTACTCAGCGTGCCGCCCAGCTTACTTAGCCGGTCAGCCAGCAGGCATACGTTATTGAAGATTTCCCCGGCGCGCTCGCTGATTTCCCGTGCTTCGCTGTTGCTGCGCTCAATCATCCACAGGTTGGAAACGGTGCGCAGAATAGGGATCAGAGTGGTATGGGAGACCAGCACAATACCTTTACGGTAGCCATACTCGAACAGCCCTTTATTGGTCTTCAGCACCTCAATATAGGCCGACTCGATCGGCATAAACATCAGCACAAAGCTGGGGCTGCGGATCCCCGCCAGACGTGTGTAATCCTTCGACGCCAGATCATCGATATGGCGACGGACGGCCATAATATGCTCATCCATCGCCCGTAACTGCTCTTCCGGCGTCGGCGCAGAACAGACCCGGTCCCAGGCATTGAGCGTCACTTTGCTGTCAATGATGATGTGCTTGTTATCCGGCAGACGGATCAGATAATCAGTCTGTTTGCGCTTACCCTCTTCATCGCGAAACGCGCTTTGCACCTCGTAATGCTCGGCTTCCACCAGCCCGCTCATCTCGAGGGTTCGCCGTAACTGCGCCTCGCCCCAGGCGCCGCGCTGCTGGGAATCGCCTTTTAACGCTGACGCCAGGCTGGTCGCCTCGGCACTCATCTGCAAACCTATCTCCAGCACTTTTTTAATTTCAGCGTTCAAATCCGCGTTACCGCGAATCGCGGCATCGTGAACCTCGTTCACCCGCTTCTGGAAACCGTCAATCTGCTCCCGGAAGGGTTTGAGCATGTCATCCAGGCTGGTTTTGCTGGTGGTGGTAAAGGTTTTGCCCTTTTCTTCAAAAATCTTATTGGCGATATTTTCAAACTCGCGCGACAGGGATTTTTTGGTCTCATCAAGGTTGGCAAACTGCTCGCGGAAGTGCTGTTCACGCTGGGCCAGCGTGGTTTTCAGCTCGGTGTAGTCGTGGTCAAGCTGAGCAGACAGACGGCGCTCGTCCGTTAACTGCTCTTCGGCTTTACTCAGACGCTGGAGTAATTCTGCGCCCCGCCCTTTCAGGTCGTTAATCTGCTGGCGCAGGACGCTGGTATCGATATCCAACTGATGTTTTTCGTTGCGCAGCGCTTCCGCTTTTCCTTCCTGCTCGCGAAGCAGCTTCTTGCTCGCCATCAGTTCGTCTTCCGCACGCTCGGTCTCATGTTCAAGAGCCGCCGCTCTTTGCGCAAAGGTCTGCTTTGTCAAAAACCAGCCCAAAGCGCCGCCCAGCAGGGCGGCTATTGCGGCAGCAATCACCGTCACCGTCATATCAGTCATTTATTTCTCCCTCTTGTCTGCGACTACCATACCCGTGGGAATTGCAGATGCAATCTTTGCTTATCCGCCCGCTCGCTTTTCCCCCTTACCTCTGGTTTTTTAACGCCGGGACCTTGAAAATTCAGCGAAATTCGCCCTCTGGCTCTATGCTTAAAAGTATGAACAAAATCACAGAACTTAAACGCGCCAAACGGCTGGCGCTCTCATTACTGCTGATTGCGACGGCAGTTTTTGTCATCACGCTGTTTCTGCCTCCGGGTTTCTGGGTCAGTGGGGTGAAAGCAATAGCCGAAGCGGCAATGGTCGGTGCGCTGGCGGACTGGTTTGCGGTGGTGGCGCTGTTTCGCCGGGTGCCGCTTCCGTTTATCTCCCGACATACGGCAATCATTCCCCGCAATAAAGAGCGGATTGGCGACAATCTCGGCCAGTTTGTGCAGGAAAAATTCCTCGATACCCAGTCGCTGGTGGATCTTATTCGTCGTCATCAGCCCGCGCAGATGATTGGCGTCTGGTTCAGCCAGCCGGAAAACGCCCGGCGCGTGGGCCAGCATCTGTTGCAGGTGATGAGCGGATTTATGGAGATGGCTGATGATACCCGGATTAAAAACCTGCTCAAACGCGCCGTTCACCGGGCGATCGATAAGGTGGATCTCACCCGAACCAGCGCCTCAATGCTGGAGAGCATGACCAAAAATCAGCGCCACCAGGTGCTGCTTGACGCCCTGATAGGGCAAGTGGTGCTACTGCTGCAAAAAGAGAGCAGCCGGGAATTTATCGCCCACCACATCGTTCGCTGGCTGAAAACAGAGCATCCACGCAAAGCGAAAATTCTGCCGACCGAATGGCTCGGGGAACAGAGCGCTGAGGTGGTGACCCGCGCAGTCAACACCCTGCTTGATGATATCTCGCATGACAGCGCACATCAGATCCGCCGCGCCTTTGACCGGGCTGTGCTGCTCCTTATCGACAATCTGAAAACCAGCCCCGAAATGGCCGCCAGAGCCGACACCATCAAACAATATCTGAAAGAAGATGAAGCCTTTAACCGCTACCTTGGCGAGATGTGGGGAGATCTGCGCGACTGGATTAAAACGGATATCCAGACCGATGACTCACGCATCAGACTGCGGATCACCGAAGCGGGCCTGTGGTTTGGCGAAATGCTGCTGGCAGATCAGGCGCTGCGTACCTCGCTGAACGAACACCTGGAGCAGGCAGCCCATAACGTCGCCCCGGACTTTGCCGCCTTCCTCACCCGCCATATCAGCGATACGGTGAAAAGCTGGGATGCGCGAGATATGTCACATCAGATCGAGCTGAATATCGGTAAAGATCTGCAGTTTATTCGTATTAACGGCACCCTGGTGGGCGGATCTATCGGTCTGGTGCTTTATCTGCTGTCACAAATACCGGCCCTGATTGCATAATCAAGGGTCTGCCATCTGGTCAGGGAGTCACTTATGTCATGGAAGCCTGCATTTCTCACTCGCTACGCCGGGGTTTTTATCTTCCCGATGGCGCTGGTGCTCTACGATTTTGCCGCCTACCTGACCACCGATATGATCCAGCCCGGCATTATTCAGGTGGTACATGATTTCGACGGGGATGTCAGCCTTGCCCCGCTGTCGGTCAGCCTGTATATGGCTGGCGGCATGGCGCTGCAATGGGCGCTTGGGCCGCTGTCAGACAGAGTTGGCCGCCGGCCGGTGTTGCTCAGCGGAGCGCTCATCTTTACCCTGGCCTGCCTTGCGACGCTCTTCACCACCACCTTTGAACAGTTCCTGGTGGCCCGTTTCGTACAGGGCACCAGCATCTGTTTTATCTCCACCGTGGGCTACGTCACTATTCAGGAAGCCTTTGAGCCGACCAAAGCCATTAAGCTGATGTCGATGATCACCTCCGTCGTGCTGCTGGCACCGGTTATCGGCCCGCTCGGCGGCGCGGCGCTGATGCATTTTGTGCACTGGAAGGTCATCTTCGCGCTGATCGCCGCGTTCGGTTTCATCGCCTGGCTTGGGCTGCTGCTGGCGATGCCGGAAACCATCCCTCGCCAACGCGAACCGCTACGGGCGATGAGCGTGGTGCAGGACTTTTGCGCCGTCTTTCGCCAACGTATCTTTCTCACCGGCGCGGCCACGCTCGCACTCTATTACATCCCCTTGATGAGCTGGGTTGCCGTTTCACCGGTGATCCTGATCGATGCGGGAGGCATGAGTACGGCAGAATTTGCCTGGGCGCAGATCCCGGTATTTGGCGCGTTGATCGCCGCCAATATTGTAATGATGCGCTATGTCGATGATCCGACGGATCCACATTATATCCGCCGCTCGGTGCCCGTTCAGCTTACCGGGCTGATGATGCTGGTCGCCGGTAATCTGCTGTTCCCGCATCCGTGGTTATGGTCGGTGATGGGCACCAGTATTTACGCCTTTGGTATCGGGCTGATTTTCTCCTCGCTGTACCGTTTTACGCTGTTTTCCAACACCCTGCCGAAAGGTACGGTTTCCGCATCATTAAATATTGTGGTGCTCACGACCGTAGCGCTGGCTATCGAAGGGGGGCGCTGGCTGTGGTTCTCTGCCGGAGGGCTTATCCCGTTCCATCTGCTGGCGCTGCTCTCAGGCACACTGGCAGTATGCTGCCTGCTGGCATTGCTGCGTAAAGTACAGCAGTACGAGCACGCCTGCGAACGCGCTTAATTTCGCGGCAGATCAACAAAACCATATTTTAATCATGGTTATAATCTTTCCTTCGACGGCACTCAGACCGTCTCGTTTTTCATTGCTCCCGTGTTACGGGGAAGGAAAAATTATGTCTCTCATTACAGAGCTTCCACAAATTTTTGAGCAATTCTCCGATGCCCGACAGAAAGGTTTTCTCAGCGTGATGGAGCTGAAGGAGCAAGGCGTCCCGCTGGTCGGCACCTACTGCACCTTTATGCCCCAGGAGATAGCCATGGCGGCAGGCGCTGTCGTGGTCTCTCTTTGTTCCACCAATGACGAAACCATTGAAGAGGCGGAAAAGGATCTGCCACGTAATCTGTGTCCGCTGATCAAAAGCAGCTATGGTTTCGGCAAAACCGACAAATGCCCGTACTTCTATTTTTCTGACCTGGTGGTGGGGGAAACCACCTGCGACGGCAAGAAAAAGATGTACGAATATATGGCCGACTTCAAAGCCGTACACGTAATGCAACTCCCCAACAGCGCCGCCGATGCCGCTTCCCGCGCCTTATGGAAAGCCGAAATTCTGCGCCTGCAACAGCAAATCGAACAACGCTTTGGTCAGCCCATCAGCGAAGCCGCCCTGCGCGAGGCCATTGTGCTGAAAAACCGTGAACGGCAGGCGACAGCCGATTTTTACCGCCTCGGGCAGCTAAACCCCCCGGCGCTCAGCGGCAGCGATATCCTCAAAGTGGTGTATGGAGCCACCTTCCGCTTTGATAAAAACGCCCTGATTAATGAGCTCAATGAGATGACCGCCCGCGTGAAAACGCAGTGGCAGGAAGGCACACGCCTGGAATCGCGCCCGCGCATTCTTATTACCGGCTGCCCGATTGGCGGCGCAGCGGAAAAAGTCGTGCGGGCCATCGAAGAGAACGGCGGCTGGGTGGTGGGCTATGAAAACTGTACCGGAGCCAAAGCCACCGAGCGCAATGTGGCGGAAGAGGGCGATGTGTACGATGCCCTGACCGACAAGTATCTGGCGATCGGCTGCTCCTGCATCTCCCCCAATACCGAACGTCTGCGCCTGCTCAGCCAGATGGTGGAAGAGTATCAGGCCGATGGCGTGGTGGACGTGATTTTGCAGGCCTGCCACACCTATGCCGTGGAGTCGCTGTCCATCAAACGCCACCTGCGCCAGCAACATGACCTGCCTTATATGGCGGTGGAAACCGACTACTCGACCGCCGATATCGGGCAGCTTAGCACCCGCGTCGCAGCTTTTATCGAAATGCTCTGAGGGCCTGCCGTGACCTTTACCGTCGGGATTGATTCCGGTTCGACCACCACCAAAGGGATCCTGCTTGAGGGCAGCACTATTATTCGCCGCTTCCTGTGTCCGACCTCGTTTCGTCCGGCAGACAGCATCAACGAGGCCTGGGAAACCTTGCGGGCAGACCTTGAGGAAAAACCTTTTCTGACCCTTACCGGCTACGGGCGGCAACTGGTGGATTATGCCGACAAGCGGGTGACGGAAATTTCCTGCCATGGGCTGGGTGCGCGCCTGCTGTTGCCCCAGGCACGCACGGTGATTGATATTGGCGGCCAGGACAGCAAGGTTATCCAGCTTGATGAACAGGGTAATCTCAGCGATTTTCTGATGAACGACAAATGCGCCGCCGGAACGGGGCGCTTTCTGGAAGTGATATCCCGCACTCTCGGCACCCGGGTAGAAGCCCTGGATGGGATCACCGAAGGTGTGGAGCCGCATCCGCTGACCAGCATGTGCACCGTGTTTGCCGAATCCGAAGTGATTAGCCTGCGTTCTGCGGGCGTTGCGCCTGAGGCGATTCTGGCCGGAGTGATCCATGCCATGGCGCGGCGCAGCGGCCATTTTATCTCCCGCCTCTCAACCCAGGGCCCATTGCTGTTTACCGGCGGCGTGAGCCACTGCGCACGCTTTCGGGAAATGCTGAGCAGCCATCTGAAGATGGCGGTGCATACCCATGAAGATGCTCAGTATGCAGGGGCGATTGGCGCAGCGCTGGCAGGCCAACGGAAGGGAAAAGGTTGATGGAAGAGTATCTGTTTTTATTTCACTCAACCGTTGGGGTTTTCCAGACCCGTAAACTGTTAGAGGCCTCTGGCGCAACGTTTCGGGTGGCGGACATTCCCCGCTCGCTACGTGGCGGCTGCGGGTTATGTATCCGTCTGCACTGCCTGCCCGGCGAGGAAAAACAGTGGCTGCAGCCGGGTATTACCCAGGCAATTTACCGCTGTACCGGTGAAGCATTTGAGCAGGTCGCAATGCTATGATTGCCCTTTTCACTTTTCGGAAGCCCCATGAGCAAAATTGACCTGAGCCACGGCGAACGCGATCTGCTGCGCGAAAAACTGCAAACTTACTGTGCTGACCACCTTGATCTTGAACTGGAACAATTCGACGCTGAATTTTTCGTGGATTTTATTATCGACAACCTCGGCCCGGTGCTGTTTAACGCCGGGATCGACGAAGCGATCCGCACCCACGTGGCCTACAGCGAACATATTCAGGAAGAGATGGATCTGAAGAAAATCTACTGATCCTCAATCACAAAGCGGGTGGCCTCAAAGCGATTTAAGAAAAGGTGCACCAGGAAGACCATGGTCAGGGTACCCAGCAGCGCCACCGTGACGGAGACGATTCGGTACAGATCGCTGAACACCAGATCGGTATCCGGGTGCAGGTTTTGCCCGAACATAATGCCGATAGTAGTTACGCTGGCAAAACCCACACCCGCCCCCACTTTTTCCATCACATGCAGCCGGGCGCTAAAGGCCAGCCCAAGGCCAATCAGCGGCATCATCAACAGCATATGGCTGCTGTGGTTATAGAGCACCATCTGCACCAGCAGGATATAGAGGCAGGCAATAACCACGCCCACCACACGCCAGAGCGAGCTCATTACCGCGCCGCGATAATGCATCGGGAAGAGGATCAATATGCCCGCCATCAGCGCCGACAGAGAGTCGCTAAGATCGCTCAACTGGAACACGACAAAGACAACCGTCGCCACGCTGCCGGAGAGCAACGACTCGTGGCGCACGCGGGCATCGCTCTTCTCGATCCGCGGCGGCGGATTACGTGGCGTTACATCCGGGATCAGATAGTTCATCAGCGCGCTGAGCGCCACCGCCATCATACTGGCTTCAATATTGGAGAAGATCAGCGTGTGCCAGTCGCTGGTGGGGTAACTCATAAAGTTGAGCATGGTGCTTTGACACACCACCCCGGCGGAGCCGAAAAGAAACAGCGGCCCTTTGCTCATAAAGCGAAAGCGCATGACATACAGGGCAAAGACCACCAGCGTCATCATCAGCGGCCACTGCGCCAGATAGCCAATAATCAACACCATTTCGATGCAGTTAATCACTGCGCTAAACACAAATTGTTTCGCCACATGACGGTTAAACACCGGCACCAGCGAGAGCAGCATAATTGGATAGACGACGTAAAACACGCCATAGCTGGTGTTATAGAAACTCGACACACTCAGCGCCACCATCCCGGTAAAGACAATACGCAGCGTCTGGCGAAAATCATTCGCCGTGTAGACGATATTGCCGTGCGGGGTAAAAACCCGTGCGAGCGTGTTAATAGACATAGTGCAGCCAGCTGACCAGGTGGATTTGCAGCCCGGAGAAGAAGCGCGCAAAAGCCCCTTCGCTGTTGTAAAGCTGCACCGTGGCCCGCGCTCCGGTTGGCAGAGATTTTGGCAGCGCGTCGTCGAGTTCGACGTGAATACGCATCCGCTGTGCGTCACGCACCCAGCGGTTAGAGGTTTCCGGTTCCGACAATGAGCCGTTTACCGCTTCCTGCCCGGCCAGCACCCCGGCATCGCTGCTGGTGACATGCGCGCGGAACACCTGCCCTGGCAGGGCGTCGAAGACCACGGCGGCATCGGTACCCGGATGGGTATGGCGCAAACTTTTCTCGCGGAAATCCGCCACTATATCAGCGTTGTTATGCACCAACGCCAGCGCGGCGCTACCCGCTGCGGCATAAAAACCCGGACTCAGCTGCAGGTTGCTCACCTTGCCATCCACTTCGGCGCGCACCTGCGTCCAGCCAAGGTTAAGCTCGGCCTGCTCAAGGCTATTCTGATATTTTTGCAACGTCACATTGCGGCTGTCGTCGCGTTCGCCACGTTCGATGATAAGCGCATGAATGCTGGCATTCAGGTTATTGACCGACTGGACGCTGCCCTGCCAGGTGGTGCGGACCTTATCCAGATCCGACTGCGAGACGTTCTGCATGGCGCTCAGGCGCTGATAGCGGTCAAAGGTCACCTTGTCATTCTGCGCAGTTAACTGGGCGGTTTTCAGGTTCGCCTGCGCCGCCGCGATTTGGGCATCCAGCTGTTGATTGGTTAACCGGGCCTGGGCGAGGGCAATCTTTGCCGCATCCACCTGAGTGTTAAAGGGAGTGGGATCCAGTTCGAACAGCAGATCGCCTCTCTTCACCACGCTGTTATTCTGCACATGAACTTCAGCGACATATCCCGCCACGCGTGAGGAGACCGGGGTCACCACGCGCATAACGGTGGAGTCCGGCGTGAGCGGGATCCAGATATCCGCAACGATAAAATAGACAAACATCAGCAGGAAAGAGGCAATACTGACCCTTACCCAGCGGGCAAACTTTTGTTCAGGCGTCATCATGATTTATTGAGTCTTGTTATCTTCACTACGCATCAGGCGTAAATTGCAGGCGATTTGGTTCAGGGTGGCGCTGAAGATATCCATATTTTCAGCCGGGATGTTTTGTGATGCCCGTTGCTGACAGGTCTCAATCACGCTGGTGATTTTCTCCAGCATCACCCGCCCTTCAGCAGTCAGAGTGAGCAGGCGAATACGCCTGTCGTACGGCGATGTGCTACGCACAATCAGCCCCAGGGTTTCGAGTTGCGTGAGGGTGCGCATCAGCGGCGGCAGTTCAATGCCCTGAACCTCGGCCAGCTCGCTCACCGACACATTATCTCCCAGTTGACGAAGCTGCATCAGCACTGTCCAGCCTGACTGCGTCAGTCCGGTATCGGCCAGCGCATGATCAATAGTTGCACGCCACTGGCGCACAAGCATTGCCATACGCATCCCCAGCGGACGGCGGGCAAAGAGTTCATCTTCAGTCACAGGAGGCTCCTCTTTAAGCAATGAGGAGGATAATAGTTACCATGGTAACTATCAAGAAACAGCGATCGGAAAGAGCATGGAATGTGAAAAGGCCAGCGCAGCGTGGCCCGGATTATTTCTTGTTCAGGTCGCGCAGCATGGCCTCACGTAAAATAGCGTTCAGCCGCGTCTGATAGCCTTTGCCAGGCCGTTTCAGCCACGCCATCACATCGGCATCAATACGCACGGAGGCCTGGGTTTTCAGTGGGCGATAAAATTTTCCCCGTTCCGCTTCAGACCACTGCGTATCTTCTGTTGCGGGGAGATCGCCGTAGTCGATTTCATCATCAGGTTTATTGGCCAGCGCATCCAGTTCTGCCTCACGCCGGGCATCACGAGCAAGTGTTTCGCCGCGTTTATGTTTAACCATGCTCATATCGATTCCTCTCCTTTCTGCCAGCCTTGCGTGCCATTCAAACTCCGTCGGCATAGTGTATCCTCCCTTTTTGTATATACAAAAAAGAATATACAAAAAAGCTCAAAATACACACGAAAATAAGGTCTGGCTCAGCAAAAAATGGAAGGCGGATTCAGAAAACGTCCACCAGTTGCTGCCTGAGCCATTGATGCGCGGGGTCACGATGCAGGCGCTCATGCCAGAGCATCAGCATATCAAAGCCGGGTAGCGGCAGCTGCGGCTCCACCACCTGCAATTGCGTGTTGTTCTTCACCAGACGTTCCGGCAGCACCGCCACCAGGTCGCTGTTCGCCAGGGTCTCGAGCATAAACAGGAAATGCGGAACTGACAGCACCACCTTTCTTTTGAGACCGCTTCTGGCCAGAACCTCATCCGTCATCGCGCTGAAGCCACCGCCATCGGGGGAGACAATCACATGCTCCAGTTTGCAAAATTGAGCAAGCGTCAGGCGGCGTTTTAACGCTGGGTGATTCAACCGTCCGGCCAGCACATAACGTTCGCTAAACAGCAGCCGCTGATGCAAAGAAGCCGGAGAACCCTCGCGAAGATGGAAGATCAGATCGACATCGCCCTGCTCCGCCTGACGTAAAATCCGCGAAGGATTGAGTTCAAGTATCGCCAGCCGGGTGTCGGGGGCTGCGCTGCGCAGACGATTCAGCGCAGGCAGCACCACCACTGACTCGGTGTAATCGGTCGCCACAACGCGCCAGGTGTTGTCGGCGTGTAGAGGGTCAAAGACACCGCCCGTTGATACAGCCCCTTCCAGTGCCTCCAGCGCACGACGCAGTGGCGCACGCAATTCGTCTGCCCGCGCTGTTGGTTGCATCCCACGTGGACCCGGCAGCAGCAGGGGATCGGCAAAAATTTCCCGCAAACGGCCAAGTTGCACGCTTACCGAAGGCTGGGACAGATTCAGACGCTGCGCTGCCCGGGTAACATTCAGTTCGCTCAGCAGCACATCCAGCGTCGCCAGCAGATTCAAATCAATTTGCCTGAAATTAACCATAACTATACCTGAATTATCAGCAATTAATTTCTACTATACCCAGGAGCTGCCTATTGTGAAGAGACATTCTCTCACCGGTACAAACGATGAATATTTTAATTGTTGCAGCTTATCCTAACGCGCACTCCCTGAACGCTGCGCTCAATACTTTTGCCATTCAGCATCTGGAAAATGCGGGCCATCAGGTGCAGGTTTCCGACCTTTACGCCATGCAATGGAAATCGCAACTGGATGCGAATGACAGCCAGGCCTCTCCCGTTGGTGAGTTTTACCATCCCTCCCTCGACTCGAAATATGCATTTGAGCACGGCACACAGAGCGCCGATATCACCCGTGAACAGGAAAAATTACGCCAGGCAGATGCGGTTATTTTCCAGTTTCCGCTCTGGTGGTTTTCAATGCCTGCCATCATGAAGGGTTGGTTTGATCGGGTGTATGCCTGCGGTTTTGCCTACGGCGTGGGTGAACATAGCGAGACGCACTGGGGGGATCGTTACGGTGAAGGGAAACTCGCGGGCAAACGGGCCATGCTGCTGGTCACCACCGGCGGCTGGGCGTCCCATTACGGCCCGCGCGGAATTAACGGGCCAATGGATGACATCCTGTTTCCCATTCAGCACGGCATGCTGTTTTATCCCGGCTTTACGGTGCTGCCGCCGATGGTGATTTACCACACCAGCAAAATGACCGAGGAGAAATTTGCCGCCCATTGTGCGGAGCTTGCCGGGCGACTGGACAGCTTATGGCAGACGGAACCTGTCCCCTTCCGCCAGCAAAATGCTGGGGATTACAGCATTCCTGCACTCACCTTGCGTTCGGATATCGCCCCTGACGCAAGCGGCTTTGGGATACATGTGCGGTGATGCGGTAGCCTTTAAAGGTTAAAGGCAGGAGCCATGCGCTCCTGCTCACTGCGCGAAATCATCAGGCTTGCGGCGACGGCTCGCCGGAATAGAGTTCAAGATCGGGGTCGATTTTCAACGCACCCGGCGCGATCAGCCATGCTTCATCATAGCGAAAGCTAAAATGTTCGCCGCTACGTATAGCATCCGAGCGCAAATTTCCGATACAGGCAGGATGTTGATAGTCCTCCCAGTCGGCATACACCCACACATCCGTCGCCATCTTCGCTATTCTCCCTTCTTCCTGAGCAGTTCAATATCCTGCAATTTGCGGCCCAGCTCATCATCCCTGGCAACCCCCAGTAAATCATCGACCAGGCCCAGCACCGCCAGCACCGAAACGTAATGCCCGATGGCAACGCTGGCATCGCCCTGCTCAATTTTACGAATGGTCATACGGCTTAATCCGGTGCGCTCGGCAATCCTCGTCTGCGTGAGTTTTCTACGCTTACAGGCAAGCTTGATGTTTTCACCCAGTTGCAAAAGAACTTTTTGATGGCGAGGAAAAACAACCGGACTGCGTTTTTCTGCGATACCCATAGCTACTACACTTACCAATAGTTACCTTTTTGGTAATTATAGTGTTCAATTAAACCCGGGTAAAGTTTATACATTTCAAAAAAATGGCATATCTGCTTACCAAATTACCCATATATGGATAGCAGAGATGCCATTATTGCAAAACGGGTTTTATTCCGGCTCTTTTACCTGGGCCACAAATGACGGGAGATCCCAGGTGCCGCCCGCGCGAATATAGCGGCACATGCCGGTGGAAGACTGACTGCTCCGGGCAAAGGCTTTGCCATCCCACACCCATTCAGAAGAAGCCCAGCAATCACCAATGCCACGACCGCGCTGGCCCAGCGAAATCAGACCATCGCTGTAATCTGAGGCAGAATCCGTGACCAGCACCGGCGTAGCCTGCATTTTGCTGTCGGTCACCCAGAAACCATAGCCTTCGTTATAGGCCGCCCGCCAGCAGAGGGCAGAAATAAGCACCTGATCGCCACTGAGCGGCGTCAGCGTGATGTCATTATCGCCCTCTTCCGCTGTTTCATCCGGCGTTTGCAGGCGATCGCAGCCGCTGTCTTTGCCAAGAGTAGCGATAAGCTTCGGCTTCAGTGCCGCCACTTCCACGGCATTCAGCACGCGTTCCGGGGTATCGCTGACTCTTGCTGCGTTGATAACCGGCGGCGCCACGGCAGCGGCCACGCTGCTTTCTGGTTTATCGCCTTTTTTGATAAGCGCGCCCGGCGTGCCGACACGTCCCTGCACATCGTCCATTTTCAACAATACCGCCGTCGCGCCATCGCCGGAGAGGACAAAAGGCTTCGCATCGCCCTTAAATTCCACGTTGCCGCTGCCTTTAACTGCGCTAATCAATGCCGCGGTCTGGGCTTGGGAGAGACGCCAGGTATCGCTGTCCTGAGCTTCCACTTCCCCCTGCTCCGCCCCGTCAATCCACAGGGTGAGTTTGGGCTGCGGTGCTGTTTCATCGCTTTCCATTTCCGCCAGCACAACGTCGGCGGTGACAGGAGCGTCAGCCCCCGCTTTTCGCGTCAGCAACACCGAACCGCTGGCCTCTTCTTCCTGACTGTAACCAGCCGCGCGGCAGGTCAGGGTGTTGTCGCACACCACTTCCCAGTTCTTGTGGTTAAAAGCGGTGCCGCTGTTGTCCGCAAGCACCGGCGCACTGACCGTCGCCATCATCACCAATGCGGCTTTATAACTATTATTCATGCCGTTTCTCCGTAATCAGAATCATCGACAGTGTGAATAAAATCGGCCGTGCGGAAAAGTGAATTTTTGAGGATAAGCAGAGGAAAAAACGTTGATTTTTGCCCCCGCCTGATGGGCGAGGGCAGCGGGCAGATAAATCAGTCCAGATTCAGCTCTTCATAGCTTTTGACCACGCGGGAAACGATTCCATAATCAATGGCTTCCTGCGGGTTCATCCAGTAATTGCGATCCGTATCCTGTTCCACTTTTTCGACCGTCTGGCCGGTCGCATCGGCGATAAGACGGTTAACGCGATCGAGCATGCGAATGATCTCTTTCGCTTCGATCTCAATGTCGCTGGCCTGACCGCGAACGCCGCCCAGAGGCTGGTGGATCATAAAGCGGGTATTCGGCAGCGCGTAGCGATGCTCTTTTTTCGCCGCGAGTAAAATAGTGATCCCGGCGCTGGCGACCCAGCCGGTGCCAATCACATGCACTTCCGGCTTGATAAACTTGATGATGTCGTGAATGGTGTCCGCCGCTTCAACATGGCCGCCCTGGCTGTTGATATAGATCTTGATAGGCTTGTCACTAATGCCCTGCAACAGCAGAAGCTGGGTGACCACTTTCTCGGTCAGCGTCTGGTTGATTTCACCGGAGATGATAATAGAGCGCGAATCCAGCAGTTTTTGCTGCATCAGTTGCGTCACATTGCCGCCCTCGTTCTCTTTTTTCTCGTCGTCCTTACCGCCCATATAATGCATGTTGTGTCCCCTGTACCTGTAATGGTGATGGCATTAAGCATAGTTTACGCCAGAAAAGGCGGAACATAACAAGATGTTATCTCCGCGCTTTGGGGGGATCAACAACCAAGGTCATGACGGGTTAAACCCACGTCTTTTAATTGCTCATCGCTTAAGCGTAACAATGCCTTACGGGTACGGTATCGCAGCCATTTTTGCCCCAGCCAGTTCCAGCTGTGCACGAACAGTAAAAATGGTCGTTTTGGTCGATTTTCAAAGAATTCCATCGCGTCTCTCCTCATCTTCGCAGAGCCTTATCTTCGCCGGAATTCACCATGACAATACAGACCCAGAAAACACTTTTCTTTAACATACAGATCGGCTAAAAATAACTCTGCATGGCTAAATACAGGCTTTTCTGTACTGGTTTAAAAATCTGTATGGTGACAATTGGGGATACAGAATGACACGTTATGAACATCTGGCCACCTTACTGGCCGAACGTATTGAGCAGGGGCTGTATCGTCACGGTGAAAAATTACCTTCCGTGAGAAATCTCAGCCAGGAACATGGCGTCAGCATTAGCACCGTCCAGCAAGCCTATCAGGTGCTGGAAAATCTCCAGCTGATTCGCCCCCAGCCGCGTTCGGGCTATTTTGTTGCCCCCCGCAAGGCTCAGCCGCCGGTCCCCTCCATGTCGCGCCCGGTCCAGCGCCCGGTTGAAGTGACCCAGTGGGATGAAGTGTTAACGCTTCTTGAGGCCCGGGGCGATCGTGAGATCACTAATTTCGGTGGTGGCTCGCCGGATGTCACCCAGGCGAGCCTGAAGCCGCTGTGGCGTGAAATGAGCCGCCTGGCTCAGCACAACGTGATGGATGTGCTGAGCTACGATCCGCTGGCCGGGCAGCATGAACTGCGCACGCAAATTTCCCGCCTGATGCTCGACGGCGGATCCGTTGTTGATCCCGACGATATTGTTATCACCAACGGCTGCCATGGCGCACTGGCCCTTGCTCTGCTCGCAGTCTGTAAACCCGGTGATATTGTCGCCGTCGAATCCCCTTCGTTTTACGGCACCATGCAGTTGCTGCGTGGATTTGATATCAAGGCCATTGAGATCCCGACAGATCCACAAACCGGGATCAGTATTGAAGCGCTGGAAATGGCGCTGGAGCAGTGGCCGATCAAAGGGGTGATCCTCGTCCCTAACTGCAATAACCCGCTGGGATTTATCATGCCCGAGGCGCGTAAGAAAGCAGTGCTGGCCCTGGCCCAGCGCCACGATATCGTGATTTTTGAGGACGATATTTATGGCGAGCTGGCATGTGAATACCCTCGCCCGCGGACCATTAAGTCTCTGGATATCGATGGCCGGGTGCTGCTGTGCAGTTCGTTTACCAAGACGGTAGCGCCTGGCCTGCGGGTTGGCTGGATTGTGCCGGGTCGCTATCGTGACCGGGTGCTGCATATGAAATATGCCGCTATCGGCACGAATGTTCCCTCCACCCAACTGGCGGTGGCGGCGTTTATCCGTGACGGGCATTATCATCGCCACCTGCGGCGGATGCGCCAGATTTATCAGCAGCACATGGAAACTTACACCTGCTGGGTGCGCCAGTATTTTCCTTGCGAGATCTGTGTTACCCGTCCGCAGGGCGGCTTTATGCTGTGGATTGAACTGCCGGAAACCGTTGATATGCTCTGCGTGTCGCGCCAGCTCTGCCGCATGAAGCTGCAAATCGCCCCCGGCTCTCTGTTCTCAGCCTCGGGTAAATACCGTAACTGTCTGCGCATTAACTGCGCCATGCCGCTTTGCAACAGCAACCGGGAAGCGATTCAGAGAGTGGGTGAAGCAGTACATATTGCGATGGAAGAGAGCTGAGAGTTGAGTTTTGCGTCGTCTGCTCCCCTCACCCAAGGGCGAGGGGGTTTGCCGTGCCCATTTTTTAACAATGGGCCGCTTTATCAGAACGCGTAAGAGACACTGCCCACAATGCTGCGCTCGGCGCCAAAGTAGCAGTAAGACAGGGAGTTACAGGCGGCAATGTAGCGCTTATCGGTCAGGTTATTGACGTTAACCTGCGCGCTCAGTCCTTTCAGCCCGACATTGCTCAGGTCGTACCCCACGGCCATATCCACCAGCGTATAGGACGGCAGGGTATGGGTGTTCTGGCGATCGGAGGTAATGCCGTTCACGTAACGCACGCCGGACCCAACGGTCAGACCGCTCAGCGGGCCGCTCTTCACATCGTAGCTCAGCCATGCGCTGGCCTGGTTACGCGGCGCATAGACAGCACGTTTACCCTGCTCTTCCGGGCTGCTCTTCTTATAACGAATATCGGTGTAGGTATAGGCTGCCTGGAGACGCAGGTTATCCGTTAACTGACCCACGGCTTCAAGCTCCACACCTTCAGATTCAATTTCGCCAATCGAACGGTACGGATCGGTTGGCTCCTCTTTGGTGGCGATATTTTCCTGATTGATGCGGAATACCGACGCGCTGTACATCGCCTGCATCCCTTCCGGTTCAAACTTCAGCCCGGCTTCCCACTGCTTACCCTTCATCGGCTCGAGTATTTTGCCGTTCTCATCGGTAAAGCTGGTCGGTGTGAAGGCGGTGGAATAACTCACATAAGGCGCAACTCCGTTATCGAACAGATACAACAGCGCCGCACGGCTGCTGAAGTGGCCTTTGTCGAGGGTGTCGCTGGTGTCGTTCAGCTTATTGACGTTGGTGACTTTCACCTGGTCATGACGGCCGCCCAGCGTCAGACGCCAGTTGTTCAGCGACATCTGATCCTGCACATAGATCCCGGTCTGTTCCAGCTTGTGTTTCTCGCGGCTGTACATGGTGATGTAGTCCGGATCCGCGCCATAGATCGGGTTGAAGGCATCAATCGCCGGGAAGCCGCCGTAATAGCCGGTGGTGTTATTGCTACGACGCTGGTAGTCCACACCCAGCAGCACACGGTGGTTCACTATGCCGGTGTCGATACTGCCATCCAGCTGGTTATCCACCGTGATGGCATTCATCTTCTCATCAGAGCCGGAATAACCACGGTTCAGTTCCGTGTCG
The DNA here is from genome assembly GCF_965644225.1 of Phytobacter sp. V91. NCBI lineage: Bacteria > Pseudomonadati > Pseudomonadota > Gammaproteobacteria > Enterobacterales > Enterobacteriaceae > Phytobacter > Phytobacter sp. V91. The sequence continues at coordinate 35,470 of NZ_CBFFRJ010000009.1, forward strand.
TTCAGCCAGCCTGCCGCATACACCTGATTCAGGTTCACTTTGGTGTGCAGATAACGCAGTTTCTGACGAACGGACCAGCCGTTATCGAAACCATGTTCAAAGTTATAACCGACCATATTTTCACGACGATCGTATTTGTCGTAATCGTCTTCCCCTTCAAAGAAGGTATTGGAGACTTTTTTACCCGCATGCGAAACCACCGTGCCCTCATACGGCAGACCAGAGTGGCTGCCGCCTTCCGGATCGCGGTGCAGATAGGCCATCAGATCCAGACGCGTCTTGTCGGTAATACGCCAGGTCAGACTTGGCATCAGGGCATAACGTTCTTCTTTGAGCTTATCAAACTGGGAGTCCGCGTAACGGGTCATCCCGCTCAGGCGCACGGCCACACGCTCGTCATCATCCACCGGGCCGGTGACATCAAAAGCCGCACCGCGCTGGTTATTAGTACCGGCAAACAGTTTGACCTCGCCACCGGCATCAAAGGATGGCTTACGCGAGTTCAGCGCCACAATACCGCCCGGTGAGGAGCGTCCGTAGAGTACCGAGGCCGGGCCACGCACCACTTCAACGCTGTCGAGGAACCAGGGATCCACCACCAGCGAACTGTGCGAGTTGGTATCGCCCATCATTTTCAGCCCGTCCAGATAGATGTTATCCAGACTGCCGTCAGAAAAACCACGCATCACGATGTAATCAAAGCGGTTAGAGGCGCCAATCTGATTGGCATACACCCCTGGCGTGTAAGTAACGGCCTGGCGGACGCTGGTTGCGCCCTGCTCTTCAAACTGCTGACGCGTAACGATGGAAACAGATTGTGGCGTCTCGATATCCGGCGTTGCCAGTTTGGTGGCGCCGCTCTGCATTTGCGAGGTGACCACGACCGTATCGTTCGGGGTCGATGAGGTGGTGTCCTCAGCATAAACCATCAGGCTGGATCCACCCGTAATACAGCCAATCATTAGCGCCAGCCGCGTTTTTGCGAACATGAAAATCTCCAGAAGCCGTTATTATTGTAAATAAGAATTATTACCCTTTTCCCATTATCCACAGCTATGCGCAATGCCAGGACGCGTATGCCTGATGCCAAACTGCATCACAACAGGGGAACTTTCAGCTACACAGCGGGTAAAAGCGGTGATTTCCCGGATAAAATGCGGGGGTTAACAGGCCGCCCTGACATCGCTCGGAGCAATACCATAGCGGCGACGAAAGGCAGTGGAAAAGTTGGTGGCGTGCTGATAACCCGACATCCAGGCCGCCTGCTGCACGCTGTAGCCCTGGGCCAGATAGCGACGAGCCTGCTCAAGGCGGCAGTCACGCAGATAATCAAAAACGGAGTGTCCATAGGCCTGGCGGAACTTGACCCGCAGACTGCTGCTGCTCATGGCCGCCAGTTGAGCAAGCTCGTTGAGGGTGTACTCTTTTTCGGGCTGCTGCTCCAGCAAGCGGCGCACCGTCTCCAGACGCTGATGTTCGCTGCCAGGAGAGAGATGCCGCGCCGCATGGCCTTCCAGCCGGTGAGCAAGACCCTGCCCAAGCAGCTGCAACATCACCCCTTCCAGCATCAGCTGCCGTGATAACCCCGGCACGCCCGACTGCTGGGTGTATTGCAATCCGGAGAGTAAAAAGCCCGGCACCTGCCATAAGAAGGTCGGCGATCCGCTGCTTTCCCATTGCTGGAGCAGCGCCGAAAGTAACGGCGATTGCCAGCAATTGTACGGATCGACGCCCAACGAGAGCGTACGTAAATGGTGATCGGCAAGATGGCTGGCGTTCATCACCTGCCGCTCGTCCAGCCTTGAGGTAAAGGCCATACCGGAGCGCACCACAAACTCCTGGCCGCTCAGGCGCAGCATCACGCTGCCTTCGAGTACCACCAGCATATAGAGCGGGCAGCTGTGCAAAGATGTGGTGTCATAAGGTTGCAGTACGCGGATGTCAGAGCTGGTCAGGTTGAGGCCGGAAGAGAGCGCGATCTCTTCCACATCGCCCTGAATAACAATGCATTTTTCTTTAGTGACGTCACGGGTTTGCGACAGAGAGGGAAAGCGATAGTCAATGCCGTAGCGTTCGCCAAACACGATAAAATCATCGACGGAAAAGTGTTTTTTTTGCATAAGCAGGTAACCGTTGCGATCCTGTTCAGCATTCCTGAGGAACGCTCTGTAAAGCGCGTTACACCTTACCATTGCCACTTAAGCGCCGCAATAATACTGAGAACTATTCTCACTATCAGCCTGGCATCTGCAAGGTTTCTCTCTTCCAGAAAAAAAGAACAGAATGCAAAAATATCTCAGCCGTATTATTTTAATAATGATATTCCAGGTATCCTGAAATATATTTCCTTAATTTCACCGCAACCTTCTCCACTATTTCTCCACAATATGGACTTTTGTAAATCCATATTATCTCCGCAGAAAAAGGTTCCTCTTTACGCCAGAATTGTTTTATTCTTCTCGCCTCTGAGAACGATCATTCTCAAACTTATTCCACGGAGTCGACATGCAACCTAAAGTCTCGCAGCAGGAACGCCATCAAATCCGTCAGGATGAGATCATTGCCGCTGCCCGGCACTGCTTTCGCGCCAGCGGTTTTCACGCGGCCAGCATGTCGCAAATCGCCCTTGAGGCTCAGCTCAGCGTTGGGCAGATCTATCGCTACTTCAGCAATAAAGACGCCATTATTGAAGAGATGATCCGCCGTATCATCGACTACCGTATTGCCGAAATGGAAGGCAACACCCAGACCCAACTCTTCCCGCAGGTACTGGCCTGGCGGCAGACGCTCAACCAGGATGACGACGCGCTGATGCTGGAAGTGGCCGCCGAAGCCACGCGTAATCCGCGGGTGGAAGCGATGATGACGGAAGCGGATGCCCGCATGTATGAGAACGCCTGCGCCCATCTGAAAAAAACGCATCCCCACCTTGATGATGAACGTGTGCGCTGCTGTGTGGAAATCATGGCGGTGTTAATGGAAGGCACGATGTTTCGTCGCCTCACTCCGCAAAAATGCGACCCGACACAATTACATAAGATGTATCAGGACATAATACAAATGCTGTTTACTGACCAGTAATCTTAATTCAACGAATTTCAGACAGTGCCTGCTTTGCACTGCCTGCCATCATTTTCGCCAGCGGCGAAAGTGACGTATGACTATTGGGAAATAATCGTTAAAACCGCCTTTGCTTTATCAATGGGCAGGCCTTTTACACGCCAGGAAAATATAATGAAGTTAATAAAAACCACCCTTGTGGCCTTATTCGCGCTGACCGCCTGCGATAATGCCACACCACCTGCACAACAATCCGCGCCCCCGCAAGTCGGCATCGTCACGCTGAAAACGCAGCCGCTGCCCATTGTCAGCACCCTGACCGGGCGCACCGCGGCGGCCCTTACCGCCGAAGTGCGCCCGCAGGTCAGCGGCATCATTCAGAAGCGTCTGTTTAACGAAGGAGATACGGTAAAAGCCGGGCAGGCGCTCTACCAGATTGATCCGTCGAGCTACCAGGCGGCCTTTGATGAAGCCGATGCCGCCCTGAAACAGGCGCAAGCGCTGGTGACATCCGACTGCCAGAAGGCTCGCCGCTATGCACTGCTGGTAAAAGACAACGGCGTGTCGCAACAGGACGCCGATGATGCCAAATCCACCTGCGCGCAGGACACCGCCAGCGTCAGCGCCAAACAGGCTGCGCGCGAGAGTGCCCGTATCAACCTCAACTGGACCCGGATCGCATCGCCGATTGCCGGGCGCATTGGGATTTCATCCGTTACGCCAGGCGCGCTGGTTACCGCCGAACAAACCACGGCGCTTGCCACCGTGCGCGGCCTCGACACCATGTATGTTGACCTGACCCGCACCAGCGCAGACCTGCTGCAACTGCGCAAACAGGCCCTTTCCAGCAACGACAGCACGCTGTCGGTGACCCTGACGCTGGAAGATGGCAGCACCTACGCACAAACCGGCAGGCTGACGCTCACCGAAGTGGCGGTCGATGAATCCACGGGGTCCGTCACCCTGCGCGCCGTCTTCCCGAACCCGCAACAACAGCTGCTGCCGGGTATGTTTGTTCGTGCCCTCGTCAATGAAGGGGTGATGGATGACGCCATTCTCGCGCCGCAGCAAGGCATCACCCGCGACAGCAAAGGCAACGCCACCGCACTGGTGGTCAGTAAAGATAACAAGGTCGAACAACGCAGCGTCGAAACCAGCGACACCTACGGCGACAAATGGCTGGTGCTCAAAGGCCTGCAAAACGGCGACAAACTGATTGTCGAAGGCACCGACAAAGTCACACCGGGCACCTCGGTTAACGCCGTAGAAGTGCAGAATAACGGAGGCAATGCCTGATGTTCTCCAGCTTCTTCGTGCGTCGACCGGTCTTCGCCTGGGTGATAGCCATTCTGATTATGATGGCGGGGGTGCTGGCAATCCGCACCCTGCCCATCGCCCAGTATCCGGACGTTGCTCCGCCCTCGGTAAAAATCAGCGCCACCTATACCGGCGCGTCAGCACAGACCCTGGAAAACAGCGTGACCCAGGTGATTGAGCAACAGCTTACCGGTCTTGATAACCTGCTCTATTTCACCTCCACCAGCAGCTCCGACGGCCGGGTGGACATCACCGTCACCTTCGCCCAGGGCACCGACCCGGACACCGCCCAGGTTCAGGTACAGAACAAAGTACAGCAGGCGGAATCCCGCCTGCCGACTGAAGTGACCCAGTCCGGCGTAACGGTAGTGAAGTCCCAGAGCAACTTTCTGCTGATCATGGCGCTGTATGACACCAACGATCGCGCCTCCAGCTCCGACATTGCCGACTGGCTGGTCAGTAACGTGCAGGATCCTCTGGCCCGTGTGAGCGGTGTGGGGAGTCTGCAGGTGTTCGGCGCCGAATATGCCATGCGGATCTGGCTGGATCCGGACAAACTCGCCTCTTACTCCCTGATGCCTTCGGACGTGCAGTCCGCGATTGAAGCGCAGAACGTGCAGGTTTCGGCAGGTAAAATTGGCGCGCTGCCGGCATCAAACAATCAGCAACTGACCGCCACGGTACGGGCGCAGTCGCGCCTGCAAACCGTGGCGCAATTCAGAGATGTCATCGTCAAAAGCCAGAGCAACGGCGCAGTGGTGCGCGTGGGCGATGTGGCCCGCGTGGAAATGGGCAGTGAGGACTACTCGGCAATGGCTAAGCTCAACGGCCACCCCGCTGCGGGCCTGGCGGTCATGCTGGCGCCGGGGGCAAACGCGCTGGATACCGCGACCCTGGTGAAGGACAAAATCGCCGAATTTCGCCACAGCATGCCTCAGGGTTATGACATCGCTTACCCGAAAGACAGCACCGATTTTATTAAAATCTCCATCGAAGATGTGGTGCAAACGCTGATTGAAGCCATCGTGCTGGTGGTCTGCGTCATGTACCTGTTCCTGCAAAACATCCGCGCGACGTTAATCCCGGCGATGGCAGTCCCTGTTGTGCTGCTGGGCACCTTCGGGGTTCTGGCGCTGTTCGGCTACTCGATTAATACCCTGACGCTGTTTGCAATGGTACTGGCCATTGGCCTGCTGGTGGATGACGCGATTGTGGTGGTGGAAAACGTCGAGCGTATTATGCGCGACGAAGGGCTGCCCGCCCGTGAAGCCACCGAAAAATCGATGGGGGAAATCTCCGGCGCGCTGGTGGCGATTGCGCTGGTGCTCTCGGCGGTGTTCCTGCCGATGGCCTTCTTCGGCGGCTCCACCGGGGTGATTTACCGCCAGTTCTCAGTAACCATCATCTCCGCCATGACCCTCTCAGTGGTGGTTGCCCTGACCCTGACGCCAGCGCTGTGCGGCACGGTTATGCAGCACAGTACGCCTCATAAAAAGGGATTTTTCGGCGCATTTAACCGCTTTTACACCCGCACTGAACGCAAATACGAGCATCGGGTACTGCGTGTCCTGCGCCGTTCCTTCTCGGTGATGGCGACTTATGGCCTGCTGTGCGCAGCTATGGCTTTCGTGATGTGGCGACTGCCCGGCAGTTTCCTGCCGACCGAAGACCAGGGGTCGATTATGGTGCAGTTCACCCTGCCTGCCGGGGCCACCGCTCCCCGTACCGATGCGGTCGCCAAACAGGTGACCGACTGGTTCCTCACCAAAGAAAAAGCCAATACCGACGCCATTTTCACCGTCACCGGCTTTAGCTTTAGCGGCAGCGGGCAGAACGCCGGGATGGCCTTCGTCTCGCTAAAAAACTGGTCGCAGCGCAAAGGGGAAGAAAATACCGCGCAGGCCATTGCTCTGCGGGCCAGCCAGCAGCTGAGTACCATTCGTGATGCCAGTATTTTTGCCATGACGCCGCCCTCGGTGGACGGTCTGGGGCAGAGCAACGGTTTCACCTTTGAGCTACTGGCCAGTGGCGGCACCGATCGCGATCAACTGCTGAAGCTGCGTAACCAGCTCATTGGCGAGGCGACGAAAAGCGAGCAATTACATGCAGTGCGCGCCAACGATCTGCCGCAAATGCCGCAGCTCCAGGTGGACATCGACAGCAATAAAGCCGTCGCGCTCGGCCTGTCTCTCAGCGATGTCAGCGATACCCTCTCCAGCGCCTGGGGCGGGACCTACGTCAACGACTTTATCGACAGAGGTCGGGTGAAAAAAGTCTATATCCAGGGCGACAGCGAATTCCGCGCCGCGCCGTCGGATCTGAAAAAATGGTTTGTCCGTGGCAGCGACGACAGCATGACGCCATTCTCCTCTTTCGCCACCACCCACTGGGAATACGGTCCGGAAAGCCTGGTGCGCTACAACGGATCCGCCGCCTATGAAATTCAGGGGGAGAACGCCAGCGGGTTCAGCTCCGGGGTGGCGATGAGCAAAATGGAAAATCTTGCGGATAGCCTGCCCGCCGGCACAACCTGGGCCTGGAGCGGTTTGTCATTGCAGGAGAAGCTCGCCAGCGGCCAGGCCATGAGTCTGTACGCGCTGTCCATTATGGTGGTGTTCCTGTGCCTTGCCGCCCTCTATGAGAGCTGGTCGGTGCCGCTGTCAGTGATCCTGGTTATCCCTCTGGGCCTGCTGGGCGCCGCCCTGGCGGCGTGGATGCGTGATCTCAACAACGACGTGTATTTCCAGGTGGCGCTGCTAACCACCATCGGCCTGTCGTCAAAAAACGCCATTCTGATTGTCGAGTTTGCCGAAGCGGCAGTGCAGGAGGGTTACTCCCTGAGCCGTGCGGCACTGAGAGCCGCCCGTACCCGTCTGCGCCCCATCATGATGACCTCGCTGGCGTTTATCGCCGGGGTGCTGCCGCTGGCGGTCGCAACAGGCGCAGGAGCCAACAGCCGCGTTGCTATCGGGACCGGTATTATCGGCGGGACCCTGGCTGCGACCCTGCTCGCCATCTTCTTTGTGCCACTTTTCTTTGTGCTGGTGAAACGTCTGTTCGCCGGTAAACGTCAACGTCAGGAGTAATGATGTTTCGTATTAGTGTGTTAGTACTTGCTCTCCTGAGTGCGGGCTGTGTTTCCCTCGATCCGACGTATCAACGTCCAGAGGCTCCTGTTGCCGCGACCCTGCCCGGCGGCAGCGGCCAGGCCGATGCTGTGGCGACCGACTGGAAACAGGTGGTCAATGACCCTCGCCTGCAACAGGTGGTCAGCCTGTCGCTTAAACAAAACCGCGATGTGCAAAAAGCGATCGCCGACATGGATTCCGCCCGGGCGTTGTATGGCGAGCAACGGGCAGCGCTGTTCCCGACGCTGAATGCAGAACTGAGCACCACCCGCAGCCGAAGCGTCGCCAGCGGTATCACCTCCAGCGCCGAAGCCAGCGGCGCTGTCTCGAGCTTCGCGCTGGACTTGTTTGGCCGCAATCAGAGCCTGTCCCGCGCCGAGCGGGAAACCTGGCTTGCCAGCGAATACACCGCCCGGAACACCCGGCTGACGCTGGTCGGGGAAATCACCACCGCGTGGCTCACCCTCGCCGCAGACAACAGTAATCTGGCGCTGGCGCAGCAGACTCAGGCCAGCGCGCAAAACTCGCTGAAAATCGTGCAGCGCCAGCAGCAGGTCGGCGTGGCGGCCGCCACCGATGTCAGTTCCGCCACGGCGGTTTACCAGCAGGCGCGCGCCAGCGTTGCCAGTTACCAGACGCTGGTGGCGCAGGATATTAACGCCCTGAATCTGCTGGCAGGCACGACGGTGGCGCAAAACCTGTTGCCCGGCCCCCTGGAAAGCCTCGGCAAAGACAGCATCAGGCTAACTCCGGCTGGCGTCTCGTCGTCCATCCTGCTGCGTCGCCCGGATATTCAGGAAGCCGAGCACAACCTGAAAAGCGCCAATGCCGATATTGGCGCCGCAAGAGCCAACTTTTTCCCGTCGATTTCGCTGACCACCAGCGCCGGGGCGGGCAGTAATTCACTCTCCTCGCTCTTCAGCCACGGCATGAAAGTGTGGTCATTTGCGCCGTCCATCTCTCTGCCGCTGTTTACCGGTGGCAGTAATCTGGCGCAGTTGCGCTACGCCGAGGCGCAGAAAAAGGGGCTGATTGCCACTTACGAGAAGACCATTCAGAGCGCGTTTAAGGACGTTGCCGATGCCCTTGCCCGTCGCCAGACGCTGGACGAGCAGCTGGATGCCCAGCAGGAGTACGTTGCCGCAGAACAGAAGACGCTGGATATCGCTCAGCGTCAGTATCAGGCAGGCACCGGAGATTATCTGTCGGTACTGACCGCGCAACGTTCACTGTGGTCAGCGCAGGAGGGATTGATTTCACTGCAGCAGACGGACCTGGAAAATCGGGTGACCCTGTGGCAATCCCTGGGCGGCGGCGTGGGGTAAGTCTTTTCCCCCTCTCCCTCTAGGGAGAGGGCCGGGGTGAGGGGGAACAGGCCGCACTGCAGCTAAATTCCGTAACTAATAACAACGAGAATAACAATGCAAAAGCTGTCTTTTTCATACGCGCTGGTGCTCGGCTTGCTGACGGCGATTGGCCCGATTTGCACCGATCTTTACCTGCCTGCTTTGCCCGATATGACCCGGCAAATGGCAACCACCACCTCACTCACCCAACTCTCTCTGACGGCATCGCTGATTGGTCTCGGGCTGGGGCAACTGTGCTTTGGCCCGCTGAGCGACAGGCTCGGGCGCAAACGTCCCCTGCTGCTGTCGCTGGCCTTATTTATCGGCTCCTCGGTGCTTTGCGCCACCACCCGCGATATTCATCTGCTGATTTTATGGCGCTTTATTCAGGGCTTTTCCGGAGCGGGCGGGTCGGTGCTTTCACGCGCCATCGCCCGGGATAAATACTCCGGCACCCAGCTCACCCGCTTTTTCGCCCTGCTGATGACCGTCAATGGTATCGCCCCGGTTATCTCTCCGGTGCTCGGCGGTTATATCGCCGAAACCCTGCACTGGCGTGCGCTGTTCTGGACCATGGCTCTGGCGGGTGGCGGGCTGTTTGTGCTCAGTCTGACGGTGCTTAAAGAGACCCATCAGCCACAAAGCACCGCGGAAAGCATGCTCAGTACCACCAGGGCCGTCATCAAAAACCGTGATTTTCTTGGCTTCTGCTTCGTGCAGGCCTTTATGCTGGCGGGATTGTTCTCTTATATCGGCGCATCGTCATTCGTGCTGCAAAATGAGTACGGCATGAGCCCGATGCAGTTCAGCTTACTGTTTGGCATTAACGGTATTGGCCTTATCGTCTCCGCGCTTATCTTCTCGTCGCTGGCCCGTCGTGTCCCACAGGCGTTGCTGCTCAGACGCAGCCTGATCCTGGCGGTGTTAACAGCCCTGGCAACCTTTGCCTTTGCGCACAGTGGCTATCACACCCTGGCGCTTATCGGGCTGTTCTTCACCGTTGCGTTCAATAGCGGCGTCTGTACGCTTGCCGGATCTGCGGCCATGAACTGCGTCGACGCTCGCTATTCCGGCACCGCCTCGGCGCTGCTCGGCATGCTGATGTTTGTCTTCGGCGGTATTGCCACCCCGCTCTCAGGGCTGGGGGGCGAAGCAATGTGGAAAATGACGCTCGCCATTGCCCTCGCTTACAGCGCGGCGCTGGTTATCTATAGCCTCTCACGTCGGGCGCATTAAACCTTTTTGCCGCCCGGTTTTAGCCCCCGGTGGAACTCATTAATACGTTTCACCGTTTTGATCGCCCGCTGGGAGGTGGCGGAAGCCACGGACAAAATAATCATCTCCAGACACAGCAATACCGTGCCATGCAGCGGGATTTTGCCCTTTTCGCCGCCGCGCGGCACGTGAATAACCACATCCACTTCTTTGCTGAAACGGGAATCCAGCGCGTTGGTCAGCAAAATGGTGGGGATCCCCAGACGTTTGGTCTCTTTAAGGGTGGTCAGCCCTTCGCGGTGGGCGGATTTTTGCGCCATCATCACCAGCACATCTCCGCGTTGCAGGCTGATAAGCTGTTCAGCCAGACCGATGCCTGTGCGATTAAATGCCACCGCAGGCAAGCCCACGCGACTGAATAAGCGCGCGCTGTAGTCCGCGAGGATCCCCGAGGCGCCAATACCGAAAATCGCCACCTGGCGGGCGTCCACCAGCAGGGCCACCGCCTGGGCGATGGCGTAACGGTTCTGCGGTTGCGACAAGATTTCGCAGGTGTACTGATGCCCTTCCAGCACAAAATCGATACCGGAATTGACATCACAGGAGAGCGCCCCGACGGTGGTGCTCATCTTCTCCGCAGAGCTGGCCGAGGGACCAAACCACTGCTCCATGGTCTGTTTCAGGTCCCGCAGCCCGGCAAACCCCAGCGCCTGAATCGCCCTCACCACCGTGGCATCGGAGGTTTGGGTCGCGGCGGCGATTTCAATGGCCGTATGCTCCAGCACCACCTCCCGGTTTTCATGAATATAGCGCGCTACCGCCTGCAGACGCGGCGACAGTGACGGCGCCCGCGCCCGATAGCGTTCGCCATAGACATCCACCCGACTTTTGGCTTTCTTCGCATCCAGCATCAGTACATCCTTTTACTTCACGGCGGGCAACGGACGCCCGGCAATTTGCGACTGCACCTGGGCGGCCATCAGGCCAAGGGCAGCAAATGAGTTTGAAATGGCTTCTTCGCGGGAGATCAGCACGTAATGTCCGCTGCGACAGGCGCTGAGGAAGTCACACCAGCCGGGCATCACCGCATCCATCGCCGCCATCTCATCCTGCGGCTTGCCCCCGGTGTCGCCGCGCCAGGTGGCAAAAACAAAGTCAGCGTCCAGCTCAGGAAGACGCTCGGCGCTGACATCGATGCGCCCGCCCTGCGGGATGCTGTCGATAAGCGGCGGGAAGGTAAACCCGGCATCACGCAGCACCCGTCCCAGCGAATGGTAAGTATGCAGCGCGTTGATTTTCCCCTGGCTGGCCTGGATTACCGACACGCGGATCCTGCTGGTGTCTACCGTGCTTTTCAGAGCCGCGATCTGAGCCTGATAACGGCGCTCCAGAATCGCAAGCTGCGCCTGGGTACCGGTCAGCTGCGCCAGTTTGCTATAGATACGCGGCGCACCGCCGTCCAGGTGATCGATACTGACGGTCGGGGCGATTTTCTCCAGCTGTTCAATTGGCGTATTGCGGCTCGGCTCGGTGATGATCAAATCCGGCTTTGCCGCCGCAACCGCTTCGATATCAATGGTTGCCGTGCCAATAAAAGCAATCTTGCTGTTATCAAAATCGACCCCGGTCAGCATGGCGCTGGAGCGCAGCACATGGCTGCCGTCAGGACGTGTGCGACCGTGACTGGCCACCGGCGGCACGCCCAGCTCAATCAGCGGAATGGTGATGTCGAGATCGTGCAAAGAGACAATACGCTGCGGGTGTAGCGGCACGGTCACCGTCCGTCCCAGATCGTCGGTAAAGGTTTGGGTGGCAGGTGCGGCCCAGGCCGTCGTCACCGCCAGGGCGAAAAAAGCAAAGAGTAAGCGCATAAAGCTCCCTGAAGTTACAGCCTGTCACGCCGCTGCCAGAGCAGCAGCAGGAAAAATGGCCCGCCGATCAATGAAATCACGATCCCCGCCGGGATCTGTAACGGGGCGAAGGCCAGTCGACCGATACTGTCTGCGACCAGCACCAGCAAAGCGCCCAGCAGCGCACTGCCTGAGAGCAACGTCACCTGGCCGCCGCGCAGCAGAAAGCGCGCCATATGGGGCGCAATCAGCCCGACAAAACCAATACTGCCCGCGCTGGAAACGCAGGCGGCGGTCAGCAACACCGGGGCGATAAAGCGCAGACGCATCAGCCAGGGAAGATGCACACCCAGCCCTACCGCCGCCTGGTTACCCAGTAATGCAACATCTGACGCGCGGGCGGTCAGAAACAGGATCGCCGCCGCAGGCAACGCCCAGCAGGCGGCCACCAGCAGCAATGGCCAGGTCGCCGCATGCAGGCTTCCCGCCATCCACACCAGCGCGGTCTGCACATCACGCACGTCTGCGGTAGTCATAAAGACGCCAATGCCCGCCGCAAAAGTCCAGGAAACGCCAATGCCTGTCAGGATAAAGCGAGGACGGGAAAAGTCGCGCGCCAGTAGCAACACCACCAGCGCCGCCAGCAGACCTCCGGCCATGCCAACCACGGGTCTTAAGGCCACGCCTGCCGCCGGAAAGAGCAGGATCAACGCCAGCACCGCCACGCTGCTCCCCTCTTTCACCCCCAGCAGTCCTGGATCTGCAAGACCGTTACGGGTAATCGACTGCATCGCCGCGCCCGCCATCCCCAGCATGCCGCCGCATAACAGGGCCATTAGCAGGCGCGGCAGACGAATATCCCGGACCACATAAAGCTGCTCGTGGCTAAGCCCCTCTGGGAAAAAGATTGCCCGCCCGATGGCCGAAGCCGGGACGGGCAGCGAGCCCTGCATCAGGCCATACAACAGCACCCCGGCGGCAATCACCAAAAGCGCAAGACCCCAGCAGGCGGTCTGCGGTCGCCACAGGCGGGAAAAGCGCCCGACTCTGAAGGCCCGGAACCCGGCACGGTGCAGACTCTGGCTCATTTGAACAACCTCGATGCCAGCAGAATAAACAGCGGTGCGCCCACCAGCGCGGTCATCACGCCGGTTGCCAGCTCCTGAGGGGAGATAAGCGTTCGGGCGGCAATGTCTGCCAGCGTCAACAGCAGCGCCCCGGTGAGGGCGCAAAGAGGAATGCCCGGGCGCAGATCGTCGGTCGCAAAGCAGCGGACCAGATGCGGCACAATCAGCCCGATAAAGCCAATGGGCCCGGCCAGGGAGACTGCCGCGCCGCATAACAGGGCGATGGCAATCAGACCCAGCATTCGGGTACGCGCCAGCGACACGCCCAGCCCCGTCGCCACCTGGTCGCCGAGCGTCAACATATTGAGCGCCGGGGAGATCCACAGCGCCAGCGCAAAGCCGGTACCGGCAACCCCTGTCGCCGCGCCAAGCGCAGCCCAGCTCAATCCCGCCAGATCTCCCGCCAGCCAGATGCGCATCTCCGTCAGGGTTTGTTCATCGAGGATCAGCACTGCCGCCGTAATCGAGGAGGTAAACGCCGTCAGCGCGACCCCGCTAAGGGTGACTTTCATCGGCGTCAGCCCAACGCGCCCGGCGCTGGCAATCCCCATCACCAGCGCAAACAAGGCGCCGGCGCCAGCAGCGGCAATCAGAGGTCTGACCGGGCCTGAAGCCAGGCCCAGCGCGGTACTGACCACCACCGCCAGTGCCGCTCCGGCATTCAGGCCGAGAATATGCGGTTCGCCAAGCGGGTTGCGGATAACTGACTGCAATAAGGCTCCCGCCACGCCGAGCGCCGCGCCGACCAGCAGCGCAGCCACAAGGCGCAGTAAGCGCAGGTTAACGATTATCTGATGTTCGAAGTTACGCGGATCAAACGCCAGTACGGCCGTAAGGACGGTGCGAGGAGAAACAGGCCGCGCGCCCAGCCCCAGATGAACAACCGCCGCCGCGGCCAGCAACAACAGCGCAACCCCGCTTGCCAGCAACGCTCGCCCACGCTGGCGGCGTAAAATCAGCGATGGCGCGCTCATCGCTCCTGCTCGCTCTGGCGGCGAAACGGCATAAAGAAGGGTTTGCCGTTCATGGGATTAATGGAGACATGCACATCCACATCGAAGACCGTTTTGATCAGTTCCGCCGGGCAGGGATCGCCCTCATGCAGCACCCCCTGCACTTTGCCCTGGCGCAAAAACACCAGGGTATCGCCATAGTTGACCGCAAAATTAAGATCATGGAGCACCACCACCACGGTGCGCCCAAAGCGGCGGGTCAGAGAGTGAAGCAGTTCGAGGATCTCCACCTGGTAGCGCAGATCGAGATAAGTGGTGGGTTCATCCAGCAGAATAACCGGCGTCTGTTGCGCCAGCGCCATCGCAATCCAGCAGCGCTGGCGCTGTCCCCCGGAGAGGCTGTCGACCGGAAGATGGGCAAATTCTGCGGTATTGGTGACCGCCAGCGCATCCTCAACGGCGAGCTGATCTTCCTGCGACCACTGGCGCATAAAGCTTTGCCATGGGTAGCGCCCGCGTGACACCAGCTCGAAAACCGTTAAGCCTTCGGGTACCAGCGGCGACTGCGGAAGGATCCCTAACTGACGGGAGATAACTTTGCCCGGCTGCTGATGAATGGCTTTGCCATCAAGCTGAACGCTGCCGCCAAGGGGCTTAAGCAGGCGTGCAATGGTGCCAAGTAGCGTCGATTTTCCACTGCCGTTGGCGCCGATTAGAACCGTCATTTTTCCGGATGGAATAGCCAGATTGATGCCATCGACAATAACCTGGTGCTGATACCCCGCAGAGAGGTTTTCCAGCACAAGTCCCGCTGGCGGGGTCGCGTTTTCCAACTGCTGTGGCATCTTCACTCCTGCACCGCCACCCGGTTATCACCGCTGCGCGCGACAGCTTAATAAATAAAAATAAATATCATTCTCTTTTAGATTTTGCCGTTGCAACATGTAGTAGTCAAGATATTCAAACGGGTAGTCGGTAGCGGAAAACTCGTCGCTATTACAGAAACTTTTTTATTACACAAAAAACAGTAAACACTTATATTTCAATCAATTAATAATATTAATCCCCTGCTTTTTCTGTGTCATCGCCTGCGAATTTGTCGTGTAGCGAATTTATCTCTTTTTTCATTTACTACTACATTTCGCCATGTTTGAATGATTCTCAATAACATATCCGGCGTCAATATTTCGGGCTAACGGATAGATTCTGGCATCGGGCAATGAATAAAAAACCTTCCCCCTCATGGGTGACTGGCAGGGGCTTTTTGGAATAACAAACAACATGGCTGAGTTAACTTCTTATATCTCCGGGAAAAAAGGGCGCGCACTGTTTTCAGCGCTGTTTCTGGGCACCACATTTTCACCACTGGCAGCGGCTGCGGATAATACCGCAGCGGTCAAAGATGCCGACACCCTGACCGTGCTGGCGGGAGCGTCATCGGCCGATCAGCCGGCGACATCGGGCTATCAACCCCTGACCTCTTCCTCCGCCACACTGACCACCATGCCGTTGCTGGACATTCCGCAGGTGGTCAACACTGTCAGTGACGAGGTGCTACAGGATCAACATGCCACCACGCTTGATGAAGCCTTGTATAACGTCAGCAATGTGGTGCAAACCAACACCCTGGGCGGCACTCAGGATGCCTTTGTGCGCCGTGGTTTTGGTGCCAACCGCGACGGCTCCATCATGACAAACGGCCTGAAAACCGTGCTGCCGCGCAGCTTTAATGCAGCCACCTCGCGGGTGGAAGTACTGAAAGGCCCGGCCTCGACGCTGTACGGCATTCTTGATCCTGGCGGCCTTATCAATGTTGTAACCAAAAGGCCGCAGACCACCTTTGGCGGCTCAGTTTCCGCAACCTCCACCAGCTTTGGTGGCGGGACGGCAGACTTTGATGTCACCGGGCCGATCGAAGGCACCCGGCTGGCGTATCGCCTGATTGGCGAATACCAGAACGAAGATTACTGGCGCAATTTCGGCAAAGAGAAAAGCACCTTTATCTCCCCATCACTGACCTGGTTTGGTGATGATGCAACGGTGAGCGTGCTTTACTCCCACCGTGATTACAAAACACCTTTTGATCGCGGCACTATCTTCGATCTCAATACCAAAAAAGCGGTGAACGTCAGCCGTGAAACCCGCTTCGACGAGCCGTTCAACATTACCGATGGCGAGTCGGATCTGGCCCAGCTGAATGCGGAATACCGCCTCAACAGCGCCTGGACGGCGAAGTTTGATTACAGCTTCAGCCAGGACAAATACAGCGACAATCAGTCCCGCGTGATGGCCTATGATGCCGCCACCGGCAACCTGACCCGTCGCGTGGATGCCACTCAGGGATCCACCCAGCGCATGCACAGCACCCGCGCCGATCTGCAGGGCAACGTCGATATCGCCGGGTTCTACAATGAGATCCTGACCGGTGTCTCCTATGAGAACTACGATCTGCTGCGCACCGACATGATCCGCTGTAAGAACGCGAAAGATTTTAATATCTACAACCCGACTTACGGCAATGCCAGCGAATGCACCTCCGTCTCGGCGGCTGACAGCGATCAGACCATCAAACAGGAAAGCTACTCTGCTTATGTCCAGGACGCGCTGTATCTGACGGATAAATGGATCGCCGTTGCCGGCGTGCGCTATCAGTACTACACCGAATACGCCGGGAAAGGCCGCCCGTTCAATGTCAACACCGACAGCAGCGACGAGCAGTGGACGCCGAAATTCGGCATGGTCTACAAGCTGACTCCGTCCATTTCCCTGTTCGGTAACGTCGCGCAGTCGTTTATGCCGCAGTACTCCATCGCCAGCTATATCGGTGATTTGCCGCCGGAAACTTCCACGGCCTGGGAAGTGGGGGCCAAGTTTGATCTCTTTGACGGCGTGACCGCCAATATCTCCCTGTTTGATATTCACAAGCGCAACGTGATGTACAGCGAGATTGTCGGCGACGAGACGGTGGCGAAAACCGCCGGACGCGTGCGTTCGCAGGGCGTGGAGATGGATATCGCCGGGGCGCTGACCAGCAATATGAACGTGATTGCCAGCTACAGCTACACCGACGCGAAAGTGCTGGAAGATCCGGAATACGCAGGCAAACCCATGCCTAACGTACCGCGCCACACCGGTTCCGTATTCCTGACCTATGACATTCACAATATGCCAGGCGGCAATACCCTGACCCTGGGCGGCGGCGGCCACGGGGTGAACCGTCGCTCGGCCACCAACGGCGCGGATTACTACCTGCCAGGCTACTTTGTTGCCGATGCCTTTGCCGCCTACAAAATGAAGCTGCAATATCCGGTCACGCTGCAACTGAATGTGAAAAACCTGTTCGATAAGACCTATTACACGTCGTCGATTACCACCAATAACCTGGGCAACCAGATTGGCGATCCACGTGAAGTGCAATTCACGGTCAAAATGGATTTCTAAGTCTTAATAGTGAGTGTGTTTGCCCTGCTAATTGCAGGGCTTTTGATATAACCCCTTTCTGCTTAACAGCGAGGACGTTTATATTGACCTGCTGACCGACTCCGGCACCGGTGCAATGAGCGATCGCCAGTGGGCCGGGCTGATGATGGGCGACGAAGCCTACGCCGGTTCGCGTAACTACCAGAATTTATGTGCAAAAGTGAAAGAAATCATCGGCTATCCGTTTACTATTCCGACCCATCAGGGGCGCGGCGCGGAGCAGATCCTCTTCCCTGCCCTGATTGCCCGCTGCCAGTCGAAAAAACCGGTGTTTATCTCCAACTTCCACTTTGACACCACGGCGGCGCATGTGGAGCTGAACGGGGCAAAAGCCATCAACGTGGTGACGCCGGGTCTACACCAACGACCATATGGACTATATCGCTGATTCGCTGATTGCCGTAAAACAGCGCGCCGCCTCGATCAAAGGCCTGACGTTTACCTATGAGCCGCCGGTGCTGCGTCACTTCGTCGCCCGCTTAAAACCGGTTAATTAAAGCCCCTCTGACGCGCCTGTAGCGGGCGCGTCTTTTTGATATCACATCTGAGTCGCTTCTTTTACCCTGCGGGCTTTCTTACTCGTCGAAGTACCAGTAACCCTGGTTGACCAGCTCAGTGAGTTCGGCGACGAAGGTTGGGTTGTTTAACGCCTCGCCCAGCTCCTCTTTACCAATCAGCAGATGGCGGCACAGCGCTTCTGCGGCCTCTGGCGCAACGGTATCAAAGCGTTCGCTGTTCACAAACACGCTACCGCTGACCTGCAACACGCGCAGACCACCAAGACGCGTCAACACCTCGCCGTCCATCAGCGCATCCAGCACTTCCTGCGCTTCATACGGCGGCTCTGCCGGGGCAATATCCAGCTCGTGGCGCGGAGTGGTAATAAAGCGGCCAAACCACTGTTTAAACTCTTCCGGCTGGTTGATCATCTCGATCATCATGCCGCGCAAACGTTCCAGTTCATAATCCTCTACACGGCCTGGATTTTCACGGCTCACTAAGTCCGGATCGCTGTAGTGATCGCCGCCAAGATCTTTATCGACCGCGTAATCCGCAAAGCTGCTGATCAGATCGCGACCGTTAGGCCCACGAAAACCAATCGAGTAGTTAAAAGCGGTTTGATGGGTGATGCCGTCGTGCGGGAATCCAGGCGGAATATAGAGGATATCGCCCGGTTCAAGATCTTCATCAATGATAGGTGTGAACGGCTCAACATGGAGCAGCGCCGGATGCGGGCAGAACTCTTTGAGCGGCAGTTTGTCACCCACGCGCCAGCGGCGGCTACCCATCCCCTGAATGATAAAAACGTCATACCAGTCAATGTGCGGCCCGACACCGCCGCCCGGTACAGAGAAGGAGATCATCAGGTCATCAAAGCGCCATTCCGGAATAGCACGGAAGGGTTTGACCAGTTCCGCAGAGGGTGCGTGCCAGTGGTTTACCGCTTGCGCCAGCAGAGACCAGCCGGTTTCGCCCAGCCCGTCGAAATGCTCGAACGGACCATTGCTGGCCTGCCATTCACCATTGAAATGGCTGACAAGGCGGCTGTCGACTTCCACTTCCATCGCCAGACCTGCCAGTTCATCTGGCGTAATAGGATCGACGAAGTTCGCAAACGCGTTTTTCAATACAACCGGCTTTTTCTGCCAGTATTTCTCTAAAAATTCAGGCCAGTTAAGGTTTAGTTGGTAAGCCATGTGGTCACACCCGTGAAAAGATAAGCGGGCGTGATTATGCGAGGGATCGGCAGGCGTTACTTTGTCGGTGGTCAAGGGTGGGGTGGAATGAGGCATGGCAAAATACGGGCGGTGGAAAAGCGCAATAATGCGTGACGGCTTCCAGACTTAGCGTGAACAATCCCCCTGCACTGCGGCTCTAATCACCAGCGATCCTTAATGCCAACACCAATCTCAGGGAATGACGATGAACAAATTACAGGCCCAGCAGCTATTACAAACCGCGCTGGCCAATCCGACGGCAACATTTCGGGATGGCCAGTGGGAAGCCATCGATGCGGTGGTCAATCAACGGCAAAAACTGCTCGTCGTGCAGCGAACGGGCTGGGGAAAAAGCTCGGTTTACTTTATCAGCGCCAAAATATTCCGCGATCGGGGACTCGGGCCAACCATTATCGTCTCGCCGTTGTTGGCGCTCATGCGCAACCAGATTGACTCCGCGCGTCGCCTGGGCATCAAAGCCGAAACCCTCAACTCCACCAATACGGAGAATTGGTCTGCGGTGACGCAACGTATTCTCGACGACCAGATTGACTGCCTGCTGATCTCCCCCGAGCGGCTGGCAAACGACCGCTTTATCGAAACCGTATTGCAGCCAATTGCCGACCGTATCGCGCTGATGGTGATTGATGAAGCGCACTGCATTTCGGACTGGGGGCATGATTTCCGCCCGGATTATCGCCGAATCGTGAGTATCCTCCGCCAGCTACCGGGTAACACACCGGTATTAGGCACCACCGCAACAGCCAATAATCGCGTGGTGGCGGATATTCAGGTGCAGCTGGGGAATATTGCGATTCAAAGAGGACCGCTGGTGCGTAAAAGCCTGGCGCTGCAAACCATGATTCAGCCCGATCAGGCATCTCGTCTGGCGTGGCTTGCGCAGACTGTCCCGACACTGCCAGGCACCGGCATCATCTATACCCTGACCGTGCGCGACACGGAACAGGTCGCCACTTGGCTGCAACAACAGGGTATTGATGCGCAGGCCTATCATGGCGGCGTTGAAGCCAAAGGATTCGAAAGCAGCGATGCATTACGCCAGCACCTGGAAAACCAGTTGCTCAACAACCAGCTGAAAGTCCTGGTCGCCACCACCGCGCTGGGAATGGGCTATGACAAGCCGGATTTAAGCTTTGTTATCCATTACCAGGCACCGGGTTCTATTGTGGCCTATTACCAACAGGTGGGGCGCGCCGGGCGTGGTATCGACAGTGCCGTCGGCGTACTGATGTCCGGCGTTGAAGACAAAGATATTCATGCATTTTTCCGTGATGCCGCCTTCCCTTCAGAAGGTCAGGTTAATCAGATCCTTCAGGTACTGGCTGACAGTGATGGACTGTCGATGCGCGGCATTGAAGAACGCACTAATCTGCGGCACGGTCAGATAGAAAAAGTGCTCAAATTGCTGAGCGTTGAAAATCCGGCACCGATAATCAAAGTGGGCAGTCAGTGGCGCAGAACGCCTCTGCATTACACGATGGATAAAGCGCGTATCGCCCATCTGACCCACCAGCGTGAAAAAGAGTGGGATGAGGTTAACGCTTATCTCGCCACGCCCGGGTGCAAAATGACCTTCCTGCGCGATGCTCTGGATGACGATGATAAGACACCCTGCGGGAAATGCGCGTCCTGTCTCGGCCTGCCAGTGCTGGCGCATGTCGTCGATGCTACGCTCGCACATCAGGCCGCCACTTTCCTCAGACAAGCAGAAGCCACCATCGCGCCAAAAATCCAGGTTGCCGCCAATGCCTTTGTGGAATATGGCTTTAAAGGCAATCTGCCAGCGAATCTCCGGACGCAGGAAGGACGAGTGCTTTCCCGCTGGGGCGATGCCGGTTGGGGGCGAACCGTGGTGAACCAGAAATATGCGGGCCATTTCAGCGATGAATTAGTCCAGGCCATGGCGGAGATGATCCAGTCGCGCTGGCAGCCCGAACCCGCACCAGGTTGGGTCTGCTGCGTTCCTTCTCTCAGACACCCTGAACTGGTACGCCATTTTGCCCGTCGGTTGGCAGCTTTACTGGGGCTTCCTTTTATCGATGCCATTCGTAAGGTGAAAAGTAACCCACCGCAAAAAGAGCAGCAGAATCGCTTTCATCAGTGCCATAACCTCGATGGCGCTTTTGCTATTAACCCCAAAATACCTAATACTCCGGTCTTGCTTATTGATGACATTGTTGATTCTGGCTGGACACTCGCCGTGCTGGCAGCCTTGTTACAACAGGCTGGCAGCGGCAGCGTCTACCCTGCCGCGCTGGCAACTTCTTCGGTGAAAGACGCATGAATTTATCGCCTATGGCTCAGGCTACGTTACTCCTCACCAGCTATTTTTCGCAGGCGAGCCGTGATGATGTGAAGCCCCTTAGCAATACAGAGTGGGGGCGCTTTGCCCGGTGGCTCAAAGAGCAATCTGTCACCCCCGCGGACTTACTCACAACGGACGTGCCCTCGTTGCTACAAACCTGGCAGGACCCGCACATCAGTACGGAGCGGGTCATTGCGCTGCTCAATCGCGGGCACAGTCTGGCGCTGGCGACGGAAAAGTGGCAGCGTGCGGGACTGTGGCTGGTGACTCGCGCAGATCCTGAATACCCTTGGCGGCTCAAGCAACGCCTGAAAACCGGCGCCCCTCCCGTCCTCTTTGGTTGCGGCAATAAAA
This sequence comes from Phytobacter sp. V91, assembly GCF_965644225.1. Taxonomy (NCBI): domain Bacteria; kingdom Pseudomonadati; phylum Pseudomonadota; class Gammaproteobacteria; order Enterobacterales; family Enterobacteriaceae; genus Phytobacter; species Phytobacter sp. V91. The sequence goes on from NZ_CBFFRJ010000009.1 coordinate 57,344, forward strand.
ACTTGCTCAACATGAGCGGCCTGGCCGTCGTGGGCTCCCGCAACGCCAGTGACCCCGACCTGCAATTTACCTCTCTTGTGGGTGCAAAAGCGGCCTCAGAAAAGTTAGCGATTGTCTCGGGCGGGGCGCGGGGAGTGGATGAAGCCGCTATGCTGGGGGCAATGCAGGGAAACGGTGCGGTGATTGGCATCATGGCTGACAGTTTACTCACAGCCGCCACCAGCGCGAAATGGCGTCACGGCCTGATGAACGGCAACCTGGTGCTGATTTCTCCGTTTTACCCGGAGGCGGGTTTTAGTGTCGGTAATGCGATGGCGAGGAATAAGTATATTTACTGCCTGGCTGAAAGTGCGTTAGTTATCCACTCGGGTACGAAAGGCGGCACCCTGAATGGTGCTGAGGAAAACCTGAAAAATGGCTGGGTGCCACTGTGGGTTAAACCCACCGACGATAGCAATGCTGCCAACGCCCATCTGGTGGCGAAAGGGGCAAGGTGGTCAGTTGCGGATATCCAGCATCTTACTCTTTCGTCACTGCTCCATGCAGAGGGTAGCTCCCCGGAACAATCGGATCTGTTCGCCGCTGATGCTCATCCCACTTTGTACAGCTCAGCCGAAACGGAGGCTCCTTCCCGTTCGGTCACTCTGCGCGAGGAGAAGCCCGACTATGCAACGCAAAATGCTACGGCCGGGCCAGTCGACTTCTATCAGATTTTTATTCGCGAACTTGCAGGGTACGCAGAAAACCCGGTGACACTCGAGGCGTTAACGGCGCTGACACAGCTCAATAAGCACCAGTTAAGTGACTGGCTAAAACGCGCGACGGATAGCGGTTTAGTCGAACAATTAACGCACCCGGTTCGTTATCAATGGCGAGGTCATCAGGGCTGAGCCGCGTTGTTTATGATAAGACTGCCCGTCAGAAGCGCTGATTTTCCTTAACGGTTCTCCACACGCAAAATCCCCTGTTCGTTAGCCTGCAGGCCAAACTCGGCGGTGATTAAGTGATAGTTTGCGGGGTCTGGGGTCTCCACATCAAAAGCCATGGAGTAGGATTGACCGGGCGCAAAGGCAAAACCAAATAGCGGTAAACACTCCCCGTTCGCCACATACACCGGCTGCTTATGGAACATGCGGACCCGTTTTTCGCCGCTGTTGCTGTAGAACTGAATTCCGGTAATTTTCTCGTCGGGATTAAGCGCAGAGACCACGCAAACGGCGTTGTTCTTAATCACCACCAGCGCAGGCACGCGCGACACCACGCGGTCGCCGGGGCCGTGGCAACTGGTTAATAACAGTGCGGCGATAACCAGGCTATGCCTTAACATATTCCCTCCCGACCCTTAATGATTTTTTGATAAAGGGCGGGTATGTCGTTGATATTGTCCTTTCCGCGATATTTACCCGGCTTGCCCGCCATCTGATAAAACTGCCAGGTGCTGATCCCGTAGGTCAGAATCAACCAGTAATCCGCCAGAATGGACGCTTGCTGTTCGAGGGAATAATCAGTGAGTTTTTGTTGATCCAGTTGATAATCATAGTCAGACGCCCAGCTAAACAGCCCCCGCGTTCTGACCCATTGCCCCTGCTGGTGCTGCCAGACATGGCCTAATTCATGGATGAACAGATGCTTATCCTGAATAAAAACGTGGGTCGCTGAAAAATCCTCTTTATAGTGTTGCTCGCGAAACCATATTTCGCCATTCGGGGTCATCGCATAGCAGCTGCATTGCATACCAAAGGGCAGATAGCTGTCGCAGTGGATCCATACATGCCCGTAATGGATGGAGTCGCCAAAGAGGCGGCGCGCCATCACAATTTCCCCCGTCGTCAAAAGGCGTAGTCTTCCTTCCTGACCCTGTGCGCTCATCATGCATCCGTTTCGTTTGTTTTTCGCCATCGTGAAACCATTTGCGTGATCAATCCATTCGGGAAAGTCCTAATTTCCGCGGGGATTTACACAGACAATGGGCCGCAAGTTCTGGAGCCGTTTGTTAGTTAATGATTCGCATATGTCATTTATAATTTCATGGATCGTAAACATTGCAAAAACCTTAAAAAAAGATCATTGTGTAACATATACGTTTCAAAGGTGTGCAAATGAAAATTACAATAGCTATGTCAGATACTGCCATTGCGAAAGAACTGTTCGAGCGTCTTGAGTCATACAGAAAATCACGTGGAATGTCTCAGGAAACGCTGGTCGAAAACCTTGGTGTAAGCCGGCCAACGTATGCTCGTTTGCAAAACGGAACCTGTAGCCTTGCAACCTTCATTGGGGTTCTACGCGAAATGAGCCTGCTTGAAGGCCTCAATGTGCTGATCCCTAATCTGACAGTGCGCCCCTCTGAGGTGTTTAGAGCTCAGAAAAAACAGCACCGCTCTACGGATAACCTAACCGTTTCTGGCAGGGATCCTGCCACGAATACAGTCAGGGCCATGCTGGAACTCAGGAAAAAAGGTTAATCAATGATAGCTGATTCGTGTGAAGTGCTGTTTGATGGGATCCCTGTGGGATATCTGGCTTATACCGACGACAGCGGGATAGCCACCTTTGAATACACCAGTGACTGGCTGGATGCAGGATTCAGCCTTTCCCCACTGCATTTACCCCTAAAGAAAGGCGTCTTCGCGTTCCCCTCTCTAGCCTGGGAAACATATCGTGGATTACCCGCGATGTTTGCTGACTCACTGCCAGATGATTTTGGTAACGCTCTAATCAATGCCTGGCTGGCCCGTGAAGGACGTGATAAGTCTCAGTTTCTGGCGATAGATCGTCTGCTTTATACCGGGAATCGCGGGATGGGAGCGTTGGAGTACCTGCCAACCAATAACCCCGAGACACCAAACAGTGAGCCCCTTTTAATGGCTGAACTGGTTCGCATGGCTCAAAAAGTACTCGATACACGAAATGGGCTTGAACTGAACGATCACGAAGAATCCTCCCTGACCCAATTGCTTCAGATTGGCACCTCTGCGGGTGGAGCAAGGGCCAAAGCGGTAGTAGCCGTCAATAAGGACAGAACTGAAATTCGTTCCGGCCAGGTGAACTCACCTGATGGGTTTGAGCACTTTCTTCTCAAATTTGATGGTATTGAAGAACACAAAGCTAATAGCCAAACTTTCGGTGATCCAAAGGGATATGGCGTAATGGAATATGTCTATCATCTGATGGCAAAACAGGCAGGGATCAACATGTCACATTGTGAATTGCTCAAGGAGACAAATACCCAAAGAGCACATTTTATGACGAAAAGATTTGACCGGCAGCACAACAAGAAGTTTCACGTTCTGAGCTTATGCGGGATGGATCATGCTGACTTCCGCAAGCCGGGAGCGTACAGCTACGAAGAAATGCTTCTTGTGGCACGAAAGATAGGTTTGTCTAAACCGGAGCAGGAGCAGATTTATCGTCGTATGGTCTTTAATATCATTGCCAGAAACCATGATGATCACACCAAAAACTGGTCATTCATGATCGATGACGACAACGACTACAAATGGAAGCTTGTTCCAGCCTTCGATATTGCCTGGAGTTATAAATCTGACTCGATTTGGGTACAAAATCATCAGCTAACTTTGGCCGGTAAACGAGATAATTTTACGATGGAGGATTTACTGGCTGTGGCACGGGACAGCATAGGACTTCGCCCCAGTAAGGCCCGGAAAATTATCCAGGACACGATTAAGGTAGTATCCGGCTGGCGTGAACTGGCAGAAACAGAAGGTGTACCAGCATCCTTGCAGGATGCCGTGTGGAATACATTACGTTTAAAGTGGTAACGTAAACATTACTAAAAAACGAAATAAAGTAAATCTGAAACCTTTACGATACAAATAGCAGCTACCACTCCTGCGTTAGAATCAGTGCTAAACGGTCACACTTCTCCAGAGCCAGCTCCCCCTGTCCCGCAAGGTAGGCGGCCCGGCCTTTTTTTTTGTATTATCACCGCGCCCTGGCAGCGGCATCGGCGGATAACGATGCACAACGCCTGGCCCTTTTACCCTCAATGGAACGTCGCTCTGGAGTAAACGTTAATGCTTAAAGATGTACAGAAATATAATGAGTCCATTACGCCAAACAGCGCCTTCCTGAATGAACTGCACGCTAAGCTGCCTGAGTTTTTCACCCCGGATGAATACGACGAAAATGGCAATCTGCTGGCGAAAGGCGCTTTCGATCTGGCGAAATTCCAGGATGCGCTCAGAGCACGTAACATTGAGGAGTTAAGCAGCGGCTACCAGATTGATTTTATTGGCAAAGACTACGCCAAAAAACAAGCGGGCGAGAAATCGACCACCGTGATAGTCCCGGATGTGGAGCACAACGCGCAGCCAGAAAACAGCGCCAGCAACAACCTGTTCCTGACCGGGGACAATCTGGAAGTGCTGCGCCACCTGCAAAACAATTACCACAATGCCGTCGACATCATCTATATCGACCCGCCGTACAACACCGGATCCGACGGCTTTGTCTATCCGGACACCTTCGAATACAGCGACCAGATGCTGCAGGAGATGTTCGGCCTGAACGACCAGGAGCTTGGCAGGCTAAAATCCATTCAGGGTAAAGCCACCCACGCAGCCTGGCTGACCTTTATGTACCCGCGCCTGTGGCTGGCGAAGCGCATGCTGAAAGCGTCCGGCGTTATCTTTATCCATATTGATGAGAACGAGCACGCCAATCTCAAGCTGCTGTGCAATGAAATCTTTGGCGAAGCGAACGACCTGGGCGAAATCGTCTGGGATAAACGCAACCCCAAGGGCGATGCCACCGGTATCTCTGCGCAGCATGAAGTGATCCTGGCGTACTGTAAAAACAGCGAAGCCTTTAAAGCGGTTAACAGCCTGAAGCGCCCGAAAGAAAATGCCGGGCGAATGATTGAGAAGGTCGAATCCTTAATCAAGAAACATCAGGGCATAACGGACGCCGTACGCAAAGAGTATAAAGAGTGGATCGCCCAGCAAAACTTTAGCGGCGGTGAAAAGGCCTATAACCAGATTGACGATAACGGCGATATTTTCCGTCCGGTCTCCATGGCCTGGCCGAATAAGAAAAAAGCGCCGGATGACTATTTTATTCCACTTATTCACCCGGTGACCGGTAAGGCCTGCCCGCTGCCGGAGCGCGGCTGGCGCAATCCTTCCGCCACCATGAAAGAGTTGCAGGAAAAAGGGCTGATTCTGTTTGGCAAAGACGAAACCACCCAGCCGAACCGGAAGTACATCCTGAAAGAGAATATGTATGAGAACGTGCCATCGCTGCTCTACTTTGGCGGCAGCGACGACGCCCTGCTCTCTTCCCTGGATATCCACTTTGATAACCCGAAGCCGGTAAGCCTGGTCAAACGGATGCTGAACTCCATTCAGGGGATTGAAAACGGGCTGATTCTGGACTTCTTTGCCGGATCCGGCACCACCGCCCATGCGGTGCTGGAACTCAGCGCCGAAAGCGGACATCAACACAACTTTATTACCGTGCAACTGGCGGAGCCGATCCGCGAGGATAACGCCGCCCGCGCGCTGGGGTTCCGCAGTATTGATGAGATGAGCCGGGAGCGCATTACCCGTGCGGCGCGCAATATTCGCCAGCAGATGCCAGCCACTCATGCAGACCTTGGTTTTAAGCATTACCGTTTTGTCGCCCCGGAGCAGCAGACGCTCGACTCACTGGACAGTTTCGATATCGCCACCGGCAATTTTATGACCACCAGCGGCCAGCTCACGGCCTTTAGTGGGTCTGGTTTCGACAATATGATCGCCCCGTTTTCAGCAGCGGCGCTGGGGCTGCCCGGTAAGGCCAGCGGGGAAGAGACCCTCCTCACCACCTGGCTGGTTGCCGACGGTTACCGCATGGACGTAGCCAGCGAAACGCTGAGTTTCGCCGGGTATAAAGCCACTTACGTCGATGGCACGCGGCTGTATTTGATTGAAGAAAAATGGCGCGCCGCGCAGACCCGCGAACTGCTCAATCGGATTGGTACGCATCAACTGGCGGTGCAGACGGTAGTGATTTACGGCTACTCGTTCGATCTCGAATCCATTCGCGAACTGGAGCTGGGCTTAAAGCAGCTCGATCAGAAAGTGAATCTGGTGAAGCGTTACTGAGGCGGCGACATGAAAATTTTACTTGAAGAGCTACCGCATCAGGAGCAGGCGCTCGAGGCCATTCTTGGCCATTTTTCCGGTATCGATCATTCGGTTGCGGACAACGACAACTATGCCAACCCGTTGATCAACGGCCGCTATGAAGACCAGACCCATATCGACGTAAAAATGGAGACGGGCACCGGGAAAACCTACGTTTACACCCGTCTGATCTATGAACTGCACCGCCAGTTTGGCCTGTTCAAATTTGTGCTGGTCGTACCGACGCCTGCCATTAAGGAAGGCGCGCGCAATTTTATAACCAGTGACTATGCCCGCCAGCACTTTTCGCAGTTTTATGAAAACACGCACATTGAGCTTTCGACCATTAACGCCGGGGACTTTAAGGCCAAATCCGGGCGTAAAAACTTCCCGGTACAGCTGCTGAACTTCACCGATGCCAGCCGCCGTAACAGCCACAGCATTCAGGTTTTGCTGATCAATGCGCAGATGCTGAACTCGGCCAGTATGACCCGCGATGATTATGACCAGACCTTGCTTGGCGGGCTGACCTCACCCATCGAAGGGCTGCAAATGACCCGCCCGGTGGTGATTATGGATGAGCCGCACCGCTTCGCCCGCGACAATAAGTTCTACAAAGCGGTGGAGTCCATCAGGCCGCAGATGATCGTGCGTTTTGGCGCAACCTTCCCGGAAATCGAAGAGGGGAAAGGCAAAAACAAAATCGTGCGTAAAGACTATTACCGCCGCCAGCCGCAGTTCGATCTCAATGCAGTGGACAGCTTTAACGGCGGGCTGGTGAAAGGCATCGATATTTATTACCCCAACCTGAGTGAAGCGCAGGCGCAAAACCGCTATACCGTGGACAGCGTCAGCGCCAAAAAACTGACACTTAAACAGGGCAGTAAGTTCTTCGAGATTGGAGTGGGCGATAACCTGGCCGAGGTGGACGCCGGGTTTGAAGGCAACATTGAATATGCCGGCAGCAAGATGCTCTCCAACGACCTGGAGCTGGAGCCAGGCATGGCGCTGGTGCCCGGCACCTTTAACGCCAGCTACCAGCAACTGATCGTTTCGGACGCCATCGACAAACATTTTGCCACCGAGCAGGCCAACTTCCTGCGGGGTAACGAGCACGAGAACAATGCGCCGCGCATTAAATCCCTCAGCCTGTTCTTTATCGACAGCATTAAGAGCTACCGCGATGACGAAGGCTGGTTAAAGCTGACCTTTGAGCGCCTGCTGCGCGCGAAGCTTAAGAGTCTTATCACTGAATACGAACCGAAGCGCCTGCCCCGTGAAGTGGAGTATTTGTCCTTCCTGCGCGCGACTCTTGCAAGCCTCAATGCCGATGAGCAGAACGTCCACGCCGGTTATTTTGGTGAAGACCGGGGCAGCGGCGATGAAGCCATTCAGGCAGAAGTCGACGACATTCTCAAAAACAAAGAGAAGCTGCTCAGCTTTAAAGACCGCCACGGCAACTGGGAAACCCGTCGCTTCCTGTTTTCCAAATGGACGATGCGCGAAGGCTGGGACAACCCCAACGTCTTTGTGATAGCCAAGCTGCGCACCTCCGGCAGTGAGTCGAGCAAAATTCAGGAAGTGGGCCGCGGCCTGCGCCTGCCGGTGGATGAGAATGGCCACCGCGTGCAGCAGGAAGAGTGGCCCTCCCGGCTGGCGTTCCTGATTGGCTATGACGAAAAAGGCTTTGCCCGCACCCTGGTCGACGAGATTAACAGCGACAGCAAGGTGCAGCTTAACGAGCAGAAACTTGATGCGGCGATGATCGCACTTATTGTCGGCGAACGGCAGAAGGTGAATCCGGCCTACAGCGAAGAGACCCTGCTGGATGAGCTGGATGAGAAAGGACTGATTAAACGCAATAACGACTTTAATCCTGAAGTGACTCTTGATGGCGTCACAAAAAGCGGCTTTGAGTGGCTGCTGCATTTTTACAGCGAGCTGGATCATGCGCGGGTGCGCGCGGATCGCATTCGGGAAAACGAACCTGCCGCTAAACTGCGCGTGGCGCTGCGTAAAGATAACTGGGCGCAGCTAAAAGAGGTCTGGTTGCAGTTCTCCCGTCGCTATATGGTGCAGTTCGAGCGGATCCCCGACGCCATTACGCAGATTGCTCACGAGGTTATCGGCAATCCGGCGCTGTACAGCCGTCAGAAACCCAGCCAGGTTCATCAGACCCTGCGGCTAAATGACGGCCATAAGATGATGGTTGCCGAACGTGAAGGCGATTATGACGCCCGCCAGTTCCTGCCGGGCATGAAGTACGGGCAGTTTCTTAAACAGCTGATTTTACAGACCAGCCTGTCAGTGAAAGTGGTTCACCCGCAGCTGTTAGCGATACTGCGCGACCACTTTAAAGGTGATGCCCGTTACCTTAGTCAGCCCTCGCTGGACAGCCTGGTACGGGAGTTTAAACAGCGCTTTGACAGGCGTTTCGCCCAGAGCTATGTGTACGAGCCGCTGTCGTTCCAGGCCTCCACATCGATTTTTGACAGCCAACGCCAGCAGTTTAAAGCCGAGGTGACCGCGGAGATCCTCGGGACATCCACTGACGACAGCGCCATTGATGACAAGCGCTATCTCTACGAACTGCCGCCATTACGCTACGACAGTGCCGATCCTGAGCTGGCGCTGCTCAAATACCACTACCCGGCGAAGATCACGGTATTTGGCAAGCTGCCGAAACGGGCCATTCAGGTACCGAAATATACCGGCGGGACAACCACCCCAGATTTTGTCTATCTGATTGAGCGTGAAGATGCCAGCCGCGTCTGTCTGCTGGTTGAGACCAAAGCCGAGAATATGCGCGTTAATGACCAGGCCATTGTGGAGGCGCAGCGCAGGTTCTTCGACACGCTCAAACACCTGGCTATCAACGTGGAGTTTACCGAAGCCACCAGCGCCCAGGCGGTATATGCCAAAATCAATGCGCTGATGGAAGGCAAAGCAGAGTAAGGGCATGGGAAACGGGCCTTCAGCGCCCGTTTTTACCTTCAGTAATTCAACGCTAAAAAATCGCTGAGCGGTACGATCTTCTGCTGCGAAATAGTGAAATCCGCGTCGTAATAGAAAAGCTTTATTTGCGAAGGATCGTCGAAAAATGTCGGCGCTTTATGCCGGACGTTATAGGCAATAACAAAATCCAGCCGCGCGCTCATACAGAGATTATGCAACAGTCGGAAATTGGCTTTGTCTTTATCAAAGGGTTTCCAGCTCTGAATATCAATATACGACCGCTTAAGGAAGGTGCGATTTAATCGGTGGGGTTCAGTGGAGTCCTTATCTGTATTAGCCTTACCTTAGGGAAGGTGCGATTTAATCGTCAGTTATGAGAACATAAGGCTTTCTTTGCCATAGATTTTTCACGATGCCCGCACTTT
>NZ_CBFFRJ010000010.1:0-63345 GCF_965644225.1 Phytobacter sp. V91
AGCCGAGGGCGGTTAAGATATCAAAAACCCGTTATCCGGTGAAACGCAGTGCCGCTCCGCTTAAGTGAACGGCATTACTCCTGATGGAGAGCTTTTTTATTTGTGATGGGCCGCAAACCGCAGTGTCGGGAAATTGCGACAAAGCAGAGATTGCACTGTCTCCAAAAGGTGACACTTAACTTATTGATTTGTAATGGTGTGAGCATTACCTCTCAGGTGTGTTGCTAATTGGAGACAGTTAGCCTGGAAATCATTCAACCGCTATCTAAGGCTAAATCCTGGTTAACTGCATGAATATCCTTGGATTAATAAAATATTTTGCGTTTTGGCATGGCTGTTGCATAATACTACGCAGTGGCTCATTCACCTTCTTATGTCAGCCCCTTCGGGAAGCGCTACATAAACTTCGAATGACGCACTTAAGGTGCCTGCCGTCCAACTACTGATAAAAGCATCGCTTTTTCAGACTCCGGGCGAAACGTCGAGTTAGGCACCGCCTAATTTCATAATAAAGCCGGGTTTATACCCGGCTTTGTTGTTTCTGACTTCCCCGTAACCAGTTACTCAGCTAGCATCCTGTTAACCTGTTTTAACGAGAGTATTGCGGTGAAACGCTGGCCCATTTTTCCCCGATCCCTGCGCCAGGTCGTCATGATGGCGTTCCTGTTGATTCTGCTACCTTTGCTGGTTCTTGCCTGGCAGGCATGGCAAAGCCTGAACGCCCTTAGCGACCAGGCGGCATTGACCAACCGCACCACCCTGATTGACGCCCGACGTAGCGAAGCCATGACCAATGCCGCCCTGGAGATGGAGCGCAGCTATCGCCAGTATTGCGTGCTTGACGACCACACCCTACAGCGGGTGTATCAAAGCCAGCTTAAGCGCTATAAAGAGATGCTGGATGCCCATGCTGGCGTACTTCCCGATGACAAACTTTACCAGACGCTGCGCCAGATTCTGAGTGAGCTTGCCCAGCTACAGTGTAAAAACAGCAGTCCAGCGCCTGAGGCCTCCGCCAGTCTCGAAGCTTTTGCGGCAGCCAATACGGAGATGGTGCAATCAACCCGGGCGGTGGTCTTTTCCCGTGGGCAGCAGTTGCAGCGGGATATCGCCGAACGCGGTCAGTTCTTCGGCTGGCAGGCTCTGGTGCTGTTTATGGTCAGCCTGGCGATGGTACTGCTGTTTACCCGGATGATTATCGGCCCGGTGAAAGGGATAGAGCGGATGATCAATCGTCTGGGAGAAGGGCGTTCACTGGGACACACCGTTATCTTTAAAGGCCCCAGGGAGCTACGTTATGTGGGGGAGCGCATTATCTGGCTCAGCGAGCGTCTCTCCTGGCTTGAATCTCAGCGTCATCAGTTTTTGCGTCACATCTCTCACGAGCTGAAAACCCCGCTGGCAAGCATGCGCGAAGGCACGGAGCTTTTAGCCGATCAGGTTGTTGGCCCTTTAACGCCTGAACAGAAAGAGGTGGTGCAGATCCTCGATGACAGTAGCCGTAACCTGCAAAAGCTGATTGAACAACTGCTGGATTACAACCGCAAGCTGGCGGACAGTGCGGTGGAACTGGAGCAGGTCGAGATAGAACCGCTGCTGGAGATGGTTATCTCCGCTCACAGTTTGCCTGCGCGAGCTAAAATGATGCATACCGGGGTAACGCTCGATGCCACCACCTGCATTGCCGAACCGATGTTATTGATGAGCGTGCTGGACAATCTTTATTCCAACGCGGTGCACTATGGGGCTGAATCCGGTAACATTTACATCCACAGTTACCTTGCAAGCTCTGCGCTGCGTATTGAGGTAGCAAACTCCGGAGACCCTATCCCGGAAACGGAACGCGGCATGATTTTCGAACCCTTCTTTCAGGGTAGCCATCAACGAAAAGGGGCGGTGAAAGGCAGTGGGCTGGGCTTAAGTATCGCCAGAGACTGCGTTCGTCGCATGAAGGGTGAGTTACATCTGGTGACGGTCAGTCACGCAGATGTCTGTTTTCGTATTGAGCTACCGCTCAATGCGCCGGAAATATCTATTAAATGAAGCGAAATCAGGTGAGTATGTCGCAGGTTTTTTCCCGCGTGACTGGCGCGGTATTGTTGCCTAAAAAAATGCTTCGCGCATTATCCTGCCTGCTGCTGGCAGGATGTGTGTCTCAGACGCCAGAAAGCGCCGTTCAGGCAAAACTGGAGGAGCAGGTTCCGGATCATCAGCTAGCCGACTTCCTGGTGACGGACTGCGATGATATCTGGTCGCTGTCAGGTAAAGTTTTTGATACCAATCCGTTGTTCTGGATGCGCAGCATGGATTGCGCCAGTCGACTGGCCCCGGCAGAGGCGCGCGCGCAAGCCCGCCTGCATACGGACGATACCTGGCAGGATGCGTTCAGACGCGGCATCCTGTTGTCGGGAGCCAAAATCACCCCTGTAGAGCGGCGCGAAAGCGCAGCCCGCCTGGATGTGTTAAGTTCGCAGATCCCGGTGCCCGTTCGCCCCCTTTTCCAGCTCTGGCGTGATGCTGAAAGTATGCAGATCCAGTTGTCCGAAGAGCGTGGCCGTTATGCGAAGCTTCAGCAATCTGCTGACGCAGAACTGGATTCCCTGCGCCAGCAACAGCAGTTTCTGCGCGAACAGCTGGAAACGACGACGCGCAAACTGGAAAATCTGACCGACATTGAGCGGCGGCTGTCCACCCGCAAACCCGGTGGTAATGATTTACCGGACAGCGCCCGCCCGGCAAGGACCGATGTGAAATCTGAGGATACCAGGCCATGACCCTGCGCAAACCTGCCCATCTTCTGTTGGTCGACGACGATCCTGGTCTGTTGAAGCTGCTTGGGCTGCGCCTGACCAGTGAAGGTTACAGTATTGTCACCGCTGAAAGTGGCCAGGAAGGATTGCGGATCCTGGCGCGCGAGAAGGTCGACCTTGTCATCAGCGATCTGCGGATGGACGAGATGGACGGCATGCAGTTATTTGCTGAGATCCAGCGCGTACAACCCGGCATGCCGGTGATTATTCTGACCGCCCATGGCTCGATTCCCGATGCGGTCGCCGCCACCCAGCAAGGGGTATTCAGTTTTCTGACCAAGCCGGTCGACAAAGATGCGCTTTACAAAGCCATTGATGATGCGCTGGAGCACACGGCGCTCGCGTCCGACGATCAATGGCGCGAAACCATTATTACCCGCAGTCCGGTCATGCTGCGCTTGCTGGAACAGGCGCGGATGGTCGCACAGTCCGATGTCAGCGTGCTGATTAACGGCCAGAGCGGTACCGGGAAAGAGATCCTGGCCCAGGCTATCCACAATGCCAGCCCGCGCAGTAAGAATGCCTTTATTGCGATTAACTGCGGCGCGCTACCGGAGCAACTGCTGGAATCAGAACTCTTTGGTCATGCGCGCGGCGCTTTTACGGGGGCCGTCAGCAGCCGTGAAGGGCTGTTTCAGGCCGCAGAAGGCGGTACGCTGTTCCTCGATGAAATCGGCGACATGCCAAACCCATTGCAGGTGAAATTGCTGCGTGTATTGCAGGAGCGTAAAGTGCGCCCGCTCGGCAGTAACCGCGATATCGACATAAATGTGCGGATCATCTCCGCCACTCACCGGGATTTGCCTAAAGCGATGGCGCGCGGAGAGTTTCGTGAAGATCTCTTCTATCGCCTCAATGTGGTGAATCTGAAGATCCCGGCCCTGGCCGAGCGTGCCGAAGATATTCCGCTACTGGCGAACCATCTTTTGCGTCAGTCTGCCGACAGACATAAGCCGTTCGTACGGGCTTTTTCAACCGATGCCCTGAAGCGGCTGATGACGGCAGGCTGGCCGGGCAACGTGCGCCAACTGGTGAACGTTATTGAACAGTGTGTGGCGCTCACCTCGTCACCGGTCATCAGTGATGCGCTGGTAGAGCAGGCGCTGGAAGGCGAGAACACCGCCTTGCCGACCTTCGTTGAGGCGCGCAATCAATTTGAGCTCAACTATCTGCGCAAACTGCTGCAAATCACCAAAGGGAATGTCACCCATGCGGCAAGAATGGCGGGGCGCAACCGCACGGAATTTTACAAATTACTCTCACGCCACGAGCTGGATGCCAACGACTTTAAAGAGTAATGGCGTACTGGATATGGTAGTGTGAGCAACCGATTACGAAGACGAAAACTGGCAAGCGTGTAAAAGGACCCACCATGAAAAAGATTGATGCGATTATTAAACCTTTCAAACTGGATGATGTGCGCGAAGCGCTGGCCGAAGTTGGCATCACCGGGATGACGGTAACCGAAGTGAAAGGTTTTGGTCGCCAGAAAGGCCACACCGAGCTCTATCGTGGCGCGGAATACATGGTGGATTTTCTGCCGAAAGTGAAAATTGAAATTGTGGTCACCGACGATATTGTCGACACCTGTGTTGATACCATTATCCGCACCGCCCAGACCGGTAAAATCGGTGACGGTAAGATTTTCGTCTTTGATGTTGCCCGCGTGGTGCGTATTCGTACCGGCGAAGAAGACGACGCGGCAATCTGATTTATTGCCCCTCGCCCGGTGGGTGAGGGGCGCACTGCTTTACAGCACTTTGTGTGGACCAAAACATTCGTAGTGAATGTGTTCTGCTTTAATCCCCAACCCGACTAATTGCTTCGCCGCAAACTGCATAAATGCCACCGGGCCGCAGAGGTAAAACTGCATTGCCGGACTGCTGAATGCGCCCTCATGCTGGCTTAAATCCATTAATCCCTGGCTGTTAAACCCCGCTGTGGCTTTATCTGCGGCTGTCGGCTCACGATACCAGACATGTGATGTAAAACGCGCCAGCGCTTCGCCGTGTGCGGCCACTTCGTCAGCAAAAGCGTGCGCAGCGCCGTTCTCCGCCGCATGGAACCAGTTCACCTGGGCCTGATGTTTTACCTGCGCCAGGGTATCGAGCATCGCCAGCATTGGCGTCTGGCCCACACCGGCAGAAATCAGCGTAACGGGGGTGTTTGCCTCAACGTTCAGGAAGAAATCGCCAGCAGGCGCGGTCAGACTCACGATATCCCCTTCACGTGCATGCTGATGCAGCCAGCCTGATACCAGGCCACCGTCCTCGCGTTTTACCGCGATACGATAGCTGAGGCCGTTGGCAGCCGTGGTTAACGAGTACTGGCGAATTTCCTGATAGTCGAACGCGTTGGGTTTCAGCCAGATACCGAGGTACTGCCCGGCCTGATAGTCGGCAACTTTCCCGCCGTCCACGGGCGCGAATTCAAAGCTGGTGATAAGTGCGCTTTGCGCTTTTTTTGCCACCAGACGAAACGCACGAGTGCCTTCCCAGCCGCCTGTCTTCCCTGCATTCGCCTGATACAGCTGCGCTTCGCGTCGAATGAATACGCCTGCCAGCACGCCGTAAGCTTTCCCCCAGGCTTCCAGTACCGCCGGGCCTGGGCTGAACATCTCATCAAGCGTTGCCAGCAGGTGCTGGCCTACAATGCTGTACTGCTCCGAATTTATCTGGAAACTGGTGTGTTTCTGGGCAATTTTTTCCACAGCGGGGAGCAGGGCGGCGAGATTATCCAGGTTACTGGCGCAGGCGGCGATGGCATTGAACAGCGCTTCACGCTGGTCACCGTTACGCTGGTTGCTCATATTGAAAATATCTTTGAGCTCCGGGTTGTGGGTGAACATGCGATCGTAAAAATGGGCGGTCAGCTTCGGACCGGTTTCCAGCAGCAGGGGAATGGTGGCTTTCACGGTGGCGATGGTTTGGGCGTCGAGCATGGTTGCTTCCTTATAATATCTATAACATGTATTTTAAATGCATCTTATAAGGTGTGCCTGCTTGTTGTAAAGAAAAGGCGATAAATATCCCTCTCCTCTGAACGTGAACAATTTGCATCACAAAGGTGAAAAGAATTCCGTTGCAAGGGGAAAGTCTATTGTCTCTCAAACCCTTGTATGACGGGCAGCCAATCGTTTGCGTAAAAACCTTTGTCAAGACCTGTTATCGAGATTTGATTCAGTTATACTGTGAGCCGTTCCCCAAAATGGGCCTCAATTTAGAGCTGTTTTATTGTTAGCTGAGCAGGAGAAGCGGATGTTAAAGCGTGAAATGAACATTGCCGATTATGATGCCGATTTATGGCAGGCTATGGAGCAAGAGAAAGTACGTCAGGAAGAACACATTGAACTGATCGCCTCCGAAAACTACACCAGCCCGCGTGTAATGCAGGCTCAGGGTTCTCAGCTGACTAACAAATATGCCGAAGGCTATCCGGGCAAACGTTACTACGGCGGCTGTGAATACGTTGACGTGGTAGAGCAACTGGCGATTGACCGTGCCAAAGAACTGTTTGGCGCAGACTACGCTAACGTGCAGCCGCACTCCGGTTCTCAGGCTAACTTCGCGGTCTACACCACGCTGCTTCAGCCGGGCGATACCGTTCTGGGTATGAACCTGGCGCACGGTGGTCACCTGACTCACGGTTCTCCGGTTAACTTCTCCGGCAAACTGTACAACATCGTTCCTTACGGTATCGATGAATCCGGCCATATCGACTACGCAGACCTGGAAAAACAGGCGAAAGAACACCAGCCGAAAATGATCATCGGTGGCTTCTCCGCTTATTCCGGCGTGGTTGACTGGGCCAAAATGCGTGAAATCGCTGACAGCATCGGTGCTTACCTGTTCGTCGATATGGCACACGTTGCAGGTCTGGTGGCTGCGGGCGTCTACCCGAACCCGGTTCCTCATGCTCATGTTGTGACCACCACGACCCATAAAACCCTGGCAGGTCCGCGTGGCGGCCTGATCCTGGCAAAAGACGGTAGCGAAGAGCTGTACAAAAAACTGAACTCTGCCGTCTTCCCTGGCGCGCAGGGCGGCCCGTTGATGCACGTTATCGCCGGTAAAGCGGTTGCGCTGAAAGAAGCGATGGAGCCAGAGTTCAAAACCTATCAGCAGCAGGTTGCTATCAACGCTAAAGCGATGGTCTCCGTGTTCCTGAGCCGTGGTTACAACGTGGTTTCCGGCGGTACTGACAACCACCTGTTCCTGCTGGATCTGGTGGATAAAAACCTGACCGGTAAAGAAGCTGACGCTGCTCTGGGCCGCGCTAACATCACCGTCAACAAGAACAGCGTGCCGAACGATCCGAAGAGCCCGTTCGTCACTTCCGGTATCCGTGTTGGTACCCCGGCTGTTACCCGTCGTGGTTTTAAAGAAGCGGAAGTCAAAGAACTGGCTGGCTGGATGTGTGACGTGCTGGACAGCATCAATGACGAATCCGTGATTGAGCAGGTTAAACAGAAAGTTCTGGATATCTGCGCTCGCTTCCCGGTTTACGCATAATATTCAGTAAGTTATAAAATGAAGCCCGCACTGCGGGCTTTTTTTATGGCGTTTGCTGCGGAACGTGCCTTTTTTTCAGTAAGAAGGGCAGGAACAACAGCACATAAGGCGCAATAAACCAAAGCAGGCAAAGTGCGCGCGAGTAGCCGCAGTAGCGAATGCAGCGGGCATTGCTTGAGGCTACAGGGAGGATAAAGAACAAAAAGATGATTAAGGAGTAGTCGCTGGTGTAAGGCACCCACAGATAAAACAAAAACCAGCACAACTGAAATGACAGGATGTACAGATACTCCAGCTTTGTGTCCCTGCCATAGCAGTCAAAGGCTTTCACGAAGCCCATTTTCAGTGTTCGTAGATAATGCGTGAGCATAAAAGCCATAACCGCCGCTAACCGATTTTTTCTCTGAAACTCACTATAGGACAGAGTTGTTCATCGCTTCTACTACCAGTATGTGGCTTTCAGGGGCAACATTTGCTCATTTCAGCCCCATATAACCGTGTATCCCCATATAAATTCCCACCAGCGCAATCAATACGCTGGAGAAATACGGCGCACGTCGGGCAAGTGTGTTAAAGCCCGACCAGCGTTTAGCGGCTTGCTGCACGCTGAATGCAGCACCCACGCCGACGGCGACCAGCGTCAGTGCCAGACCGATACTGAAGCACACCACCATGGTCGCCCCCAGCGTTAACGCTTTAAGCTGAATGCAGATCAGCAGCACGGTAATGGCTGCCGGGCAGGGAATTAAGCCTCCCGTCAGGCCAAACAGCAGAATTTGTCCGTTGGTGACTTTGCCGCCGGTAAAACGTCGTTCAATATCCCGCGCGTGCGCCCGCTCATGGGCATCCTGATATTCCTCTTCTTTAGTGAGCTTACGCAGGGTGAGAATTTGCGGCTGCTGGCTGACGACGGTCTTCACCGGCTGCATCAGTACGCTTTTGGGCGCGACGTGCGAGTGGTGTTCGTGATGATGACCTGCCTGCCACTGGCGTTCCCCCTGCCAGGTGCGCCAGAACATCCACGCGGCGGTAGCGAGAATGATGACGGCAGAGAAAACCTGCAGCCAGGGTTCAACGGACTCGGCAGTGAACTGACGGCTGATATACATCCCGCCCAGTGCGATGAGCCAGACAATGGCGGTATGTGAGAAGGTCGCCGCCAGACCTAGCATCACGGCCTGTTTGACCGTGCCCTTAATGGCGATGATAAAGGCTGCCATCATCGTCTTCGAGTGGCCGGGTTCCAGCCCGTGGAGAGCACCGAGAAGAATGGCGCTCGGAATAAAAAACCAGGCATTTCCTTGCTGAAAGAGGGTCGCAAAATCGGTCATGAGAATCATTCTCGCTAATTTTTATCTCATTAAATCTACTCCCCCCCAGTAAAAAATACTACCCCCCAGTAGAATTAAGATCTCCTTCTGGATCTATGTTATTCTGCGATCCGCTCAGCACAGGTGAAATGAGGTCAGCATGTCGCATACCATTCGGGATAAACGAAAACTCAAAGCGCGCGCCAGCAAGATAGAAGGGCAGGTGGTGGCGCTGAAGAAGATGCTGGATGAACCCCATGAATGTGCACAGGTTTTGCAGCAGATTGCCGCCATTCGCGGCGCAGTAAATGGCCTGATGCGTGAAGTGATCAAGGGCAATTTGACCGATCATATCGTGCATGAAAATGATGAAGTAAAGCGCGAAGCGGATCTCGACGTGGTGCTCAGCGTACTCGATTCCTACATCCGTTAATGCATCTCAGCGAGCAGCGCCTCAACGTATAAATAGCCAATTCCCATAATTTGTTGGGCCCGGCTTAATTGCCCAAAGCCGATCTGGGTGGCTTTGATTCGCGGATTTCCGCCGTGATCGAACGGATTCAATCCGGTCTGCCCGACGATAGTATTAAGCCAGCGATCGCCAAACGCGCAACTGCGGCCATAGAGCCATATCTGATTGATATTCAAGATATTTAAAAAGTTATATAAACTCAGGCCAATGGCGCAGGCGGCATTTTCTACCCAGGCATTAATCCGGGTATCTCCTGCCTGCCAGGCGGCGATAAGCTGTGAGGTGGTGAGCGTCTGTGGATCCAGTTTGGGGGCAGGCTGAGACTTCAGCCAGATCCGCGCCTGCTTTTTCAGGGCGCTGAGTGAGGCGACGGTTTCCAGGCAGCCATAGCGCCCGCAGTCGCAGGCAATCCCATCGGGATCAATAATGGTGTGGCCAATTTGCCCGCTGCCGTACAGCGTGCCACGGTAAATCTTTTCGTTAATCACAAAGGAAGAGCCAATTCCGTAATCCACGTTGATCACGCAAAAATCCCGCTCCTGAGCGCTGTTCTGCCACTTTTCCGCCAGCGCCAGCATCACACAATCGTTGTCCACCATTACCCGAACGCCCAGCTTTTCTTCCAGCAGATATTTCAGCTCGACCGGTTCACTCCAGGGGGCCTGCGGCATATTTTGCGAGACGCCGGTGACAGGATTGACCTGCCCGTGGACGCCCAGAGCCAGATTAATGGTATGACCCGGCCAGGCTTTGCGGTAGCGGTGCCAGCACTGCTCAATGGCGGCCAGCAATGCCTGTGGGTTGGGGGCATTCAACGTGTGGCGTTCATATTCCCCTTTCGGGCTCAGGCAGGCGTTGGCGAGCTGGCATTTAATGCTGGTGGGGGTGATGTTCATGCAAAGCGTCCAGGGGCCATCCGGTGCAATAAGCCAGGTACCGCCGCTGTGGCCGCGGGTGGGCTTGTCATCCATCACATTCAGTACCCGTTTATCCGCTTCCAGCTCCTGAAGGATATTACTGATGGCCGGGATGGAAATATGTGCCAGCCTGGCAAGCGTTGATTTACTGGCGCGCTTCTGACGATAAATATGTTCAAGCACCACGCATTTGTTGATGCGACGAATTTGCTGGTTGTTAATGCAGACGCCCATGATTACTAAACCCTGTTTAGTGTATTGCGTGATTATTGTGCGAAAACCCCTTTCCTTTGTCTGTCAGACTGCCCACAAATCCACATTTTAGTGTGTCTTGTTAATTAAGAGGGCTATATGGAACCCGTAAAAGTCTGGCGTGAAACCGTCTTTATCCCTACTTACGAAACCGGTCCGCAGGACATTCACCCGATGTTTCTCGACAACCGCGTTTATCAGGGGTCAACGGGCGCCGTCTACCCCTACGGCGTGACTGATACGCTGAGCGACAGCAAAACAGAGAAAGCGTGGCAGGCCGTTTGGCTGGAAAACGACTATCTGAAAATCATGATCCTCCCGGAGCTGGGCGGCCGCGTGCAGAAGGCGTTCGATAAGGTCAAACAGCGCGATTTTGTTTACCACAACGAGGTGATTAAACCCGCGCTGGTGGGATTGCTCGGCCCCTGGATCTCCGGCGGGATTGAATTTAACTGGCCGCAGCACCATCGTCCCACCACCTATATGCCAGTGGACTGCACCATTGAAGAACAGGATGACGGCAGCAAGACGGTGTGGGTAGGAGAGACGGAGCCGATGCACGGTTTACAGGTGATGACCGGATTCACTCTGCGTCCTGACCGTGCCGCGCTGGAAATTGGCAGTCGCGTGTATAACGGAAATGTCACGCCACGCCATTTCTTATGGTGGGCAAACCCGGCGGTAAAAGGGGGCGATAGCCATCAGAGCGTCTTCCCGCCGGATGTTACCGCTGTCTTTGATCACGGCAAACGCGCCGTCTCCGCTTTCCCCATTGCCACGGGTACCTACTACAAAGTCGATTACTCCGCGGGTGTCGATATTTCGCGATACAAGAATGTGCCCGTGCCGACCTCCTATATGGCGGAAAAGTCAGCCTATGACTTTGTGGGGGCCTGGTCCCACGATGAAGATGGCGGGCTGCTGCACGTGGCTGATCACCATATTGCGCCGGGCAAAAAGCAGTGGAGCTGGGGGCATAGCGAATTCGGTCAGGCCTGGGATCGCAGTCTCACTGATGAGAACGGTCCTTATATCGAGCTGATGACCGGTATTTATGCCGATAATCAGCCCGATTTCACCTGGCTTGATGCCTTTGAAGAGAAACGCTTCGTCCAGTATTTTCTGCCTTATCATTCACTGGGTATGGTGCAAAACGCCTCGCGGGATGCGGTGCTGAAACTGCAGCGCAGTGAACAAGGCGTGGCCTGGGGGCTGTATGCCATCGCCAGCCTGGTCGGACACCGATTAATGATTTATGAAGCCGGGAACAACGCCCCGCTGCTCGATAAAGCAGTGGATATGCTGCCCTGTACGGTGTTGCAGGGAGAACTTGACGGTGCGGCTTTGGCGCGGTTGACCATCACTCTGCATGACGAGCAGGGCCGGGCGGTTCTGAGCTATGAAGAGCATCAGATCGGTGAGATGCCACTGCCGGAAGTGGCCACGGCGCCTGCGGCAGCGGGTGAGATAACCTCTGCCGACGAGGCCTGGTTTATCGGCCAGCATCTGGAGCAGTACAACCACGCCAGCCGTTCGGCGTTTGACTATTACGCCCGTGGCGTGGCGATTGATCCGCTCGATTATCGCTGCAACCTGGCGCTGGCGACCCTTGAGTACAACCGCGCAGACTATCCCCGCGCGGTGGAATATGCCACTCAGGCGCTGGCCCGCGCCCATCGGCTGAATAAAAATCCGCAGTGCGGGATGGCGAGCCTTATCCGCGCCAGCGCCCTTGAGCGCCAGCAGCGCTGGCAGGATGCCGAAGAGGATTTCTGGCGTGCCACCTGGAGCGGCAACAGCAAGGCCGCCGGGTTTTATGGCCTGGCGCGGCTGGCAGCCAGGACGCATCGCTTCGCCGACGCTATTGAGTTCTGCCGTCAGAGCCTGCGCGCCAGTCCCACCAATCAGGATGTGCTCTGCCTGCGTTCGCTGCTTTTACAGTTAAGTGGTCGGGATGATGAGGCGACCGCGCAACAGCATGTTCTGCAACACGACTACCCGTTAAACCCGACGGTGTGGTGGCTACAGTGGCAGTTTACCCGTAGTGAGAGCTCACTTCAGGCATGGCGAAACCTGTGCGGCGGCCGCGATATCAACGCACTCACCACCGCAGGGCAGCTTCTGAGCTGGGGGATGACGGCGCTGGCGCAGGAGGTGCTGGAGTTGCTGGCCTGTGAGCGTACTTTGCCGCTGTTATTACAGGCGAGCCTGTTGCCGCCGGCACAGCGCGCGCCGTTAATTGCCCGGGCTGTTGCGGCTTTCCCGCAGTTTGTCCGCTTCCCCAATACTCTGGATGAGATCGCCGCATTAACCGCGCTCCCGGAAAGCGCTTTTACCCGCCATCTGCTGGCCTGCTTTTATTACAGCAAGCGTAACGATGCACAAGCCGTTGCCCTCTGGCAGCAATGTGTGGCAATGGACGACGGCTTTGCCGACGCCTGGCGCGGGCTGGCTATTTATGCCTGGAACAAACAGCAGGATGCCGCTCAGGCCACCCGTTATCTTGACACCGCCTGTCGACTGCAACCGGACGATGCCCGACTGCTGTTTGAGCGCGACCTGCTGGCGAAGCTGACCGGAGCGAGTGCGCAAAGTCGGCTGGAGCGGCTGGAGGGTAACCTCGCCTGCGCGCTTAAGCGTGATGATATGACCGCCGAATTACTCAATCTCTGGCATCTTTGCGACAAAACTCAGCGTGCAACTGAGGTGCTCGCCAGGCGTAAGTTCCATCCCTGGGAAGGGGGGGAGGGCAAAGTCACCAGCCAGTTTATTCTCAACCGGTTACTGCAGGCGTGGCAGGCCATCGACAGCCACCAGCCAGCCCAGGCTGAAGAGCGGCTTATTGACGCATTACGCTACCCGGAAAACCTCAGTGAAGGACGTCTTCCTGGTCAGAGCGACAACGACATCTGGTTCTGGCTGGGGGTCTGTGCGCGACTACAGGGGGATGAAGCTCAGGCCAGGGTGGCCTGGCAAAAAGCGGCCCAGGGCGATCGCAGCCTCAACGTGCACAGCTATTACAACGATCAACCGGTGGATTACCTGTTCTGGCAGGGCATTGCGCTACGCATGCTCGGGGACGATGCTGCGGCTGATGCGCTGTTTACGGACATGGCACGCTGGGCAGACCACATGGCGGATGCGCCAGTCGAGGCGGATTTCTTCGCTGTATCACAACCGGATCTCCTGTCGCTGTACGGCAATTTGCGGCAACAACATCAGGAGAAATGCCTGTATATACAGGCGCTGGCGGCGGCCGGAAAAGGTGAGCAAAGCGAATGGCAGCAGGCCTGCGCGGCGCTGAATGCCCTTAACCCGGCCTGGCCAAAAGCGGCCCTGTTTCAGCAGGTGATGGGCTACGTGCTGCATCTCATTCACTAAATCTTGTTTACTGAAATCTGCGAGCGGCCTGACCGCCGCTCCTGGCTCAATCGTTAAAATATATCGCAAATATAAGTCAGAACCACCGCGGGAGGTTGCCGCGTTACAACACAACAACACCAGGACCCTACAAGGAGACGATTATGTCCCGCAGATTAAAAGCGTCGCTTTTGGCGCTGACACTCTTTCCTCTCTTCACCACTGTTGTTAGCGCTAATGCTGAGCCCAAAGAGATGACTATTGGCGCTATCTATCTCGATACCCAGGGCTATTACGCAGGCGTGCGGCAAGGCGTTCAGGATGCGGCCAAAGCCTCCGAGGTTAAGGTCCAGCTGATTGAGACCAATGCTCAGGGCGATATTTCAAAAGAGAGCTCGTTTATCGATACCCTTGTGGCGCGCAACGTGGACGCCATCATTCTCTCTGCTGTTTCTGAAAATGGCAGCAGCCGTACCCTGCGTCGGGCCAGTGAAGCAGGGATCCCGATACTTTGTTACAACACCTGCATTAGCCAAAAAGGGGTGGAGAAATACGTTGCCGCCTGGCTGGTGGGCGATCCGCTGGAGTTTGGCCGCAAATTAGGTCAGGCCGCCGCCGACTACTTTATCGCCAGCAATATCACGGAACCGAAAATCGCCGTCATTAACTGCGAAGCCTATGAGGTGTGCGTTCAGCGCCGTAAAGGCTTTGAAGAGGCGCTGAAGGCGAAAGTGCCGGGGATGATAATCGTCGCCAACCAGGAGGGAACCGTGCTCGACAAGGCCATTTCGGTGGGCGAAAAGCTGATTATCGCGACGCCGGACATCGACGCCATCATGGGGGAATCCGGTGGGGCGACCCTCGGGGCGGTTAAAGCGGTGCGTAACCAGAACAAGGCCGGGAAGATTGCGGTATTCGGTTCGGATATGACCACGGAAATTGCTCAGGAGCTACAAAATAACCAGGTGCTTAAAGCGGTGGTCGACATCTCCGGCAAGAAGATGGGTGACGCAGTCTTCGCTCAGACGCTGAAGGTGGTCAACAATACGCCGCCCAAAGAGAAGGTGATTCAGGTACCTATCGATCTTTACACCCGGGCGGAAGACGGCAAGCGGTGGCTGGCAACCCATGTTGACGGGTTACCCTGACCAGAGGCAGATGGCGATGGTGATGCATGCAACCCCCATCGCCTCCGTGACCGGAGGAAATAAGCGTTACCCTGGCGTAGTCGCGCTGGATAACGTCGATTTCACTCTTCACCGGGGCGAAGTCAGAGCCTTGCTCGGTAAAAACGGCGCAGGGAAATCCACACTTATTCGAATGTTGACGGGCAGTGAACGGCTGGACAGCGGCGACGTTCACCTCTCGGGGTCGTTACTTGATGGCGGTGATGCCAGCCTGACCCGGCGGGCAGCTGAGCTGGGCGTTCGTGCTGTTTATCAGGAACTGAGTCTGGTGGAGGGAATGACCGTTGCAGAAAACCTGTGTCTCGGTCAGTGGCCAAAACGGCGTGGGATGATTGACCAGGCGCAGATGCAACAAGCAGCCCGCCAGTGTCTTGCCAGACTTGGGGTCGATGTCGAGCCGGATGCGCTGGTGGAAAGTTTAAGTCCGGCGCAAAAGCAGCTGGTGGAAATTGCCAGGGTTATGGCCGGAGATCCGAAGCTGGTGATCCTCGATGAGCCCACCAGCTCCCTTGCCAGCGCGGAAGTGGAACTGGTTATGGCCGCAGTGACAAAGATGTCGGCGCTGGGCGTGGCGGTTATCTACGTAAGCCATCGGATGGAGGAGATCCGCCGTATTGCGTCATCGGCCACTATCATGCGTGACGGCCAGGTGGCAGGCAATGTGGCGCTCCGGAACACCACGACCAGCCATATCGTTGCCCTGATGCTCGGGCGCGAGCATGAAGAGCAGGTGCCGGTATCCCGACGAGTTTTGCCGGAGGAGGCGGTGCTGGAGGTGCAGGGGCTGTGTCTGCCGCCGAAGCTTGACGCGATCTCTTTCACCCTCAAACGCGGCGAGGTGCTGGGTATTGCCGGGCTGCTGGGGGCCGGGCGTAGCGAACTGCTGAAGGCCATTGTCGGGCTGGAGCCGTTTGATTCAGGCGTCGTCACCCTTAACGGCGAAACGCTGCGTCAGCCGGACTACGCCGGGATGCTTAAGCGCGGAATAGGTTATACGCCGGAAAATCGCAAGGAGGCGGGAGTCATTCCCTTGCTCGGGGTGGATGAAAATACGGTTTTCACCAACCGCCATGCCGTCAGCGTTCGCGGGGTCCTGCAATGGCCGCGTATTCGCACTTTCACTGAAAGCATCATGCAGCGGATGAGCGTCAAAGCCAGCAGCAGTGAGACGGCCATCGGCACGCTTTCCGGCGGTAATCAGCAAAAAGTGGTTATTGGCCGCTGGGTCTATGCGGGCAGCCAAATTCTGTTGCTCGATGAGCCTACCCGCGGCGTGGATATCGAAGCCAAACAACAGATCTACCGCATTGTGCGCGAACTGGCGCAGGAAGGGAAAAGCGTGGTGTTTATTTCCAGCGAAGTGGAGGAGCTGCCGCTGGTCTGCGACCGAATCCTGTTGTTACAGCGAGGAACCTTCACCCGCGAATTTGTCTCCCCTGTCAGCGTGGATGAACTGATGTCCGCGATTTTATCTGTCCATTGATGACTGCCCTACAGAGGAATTTATGATGTCAGCCTCATCTGTCACCTTGCCGCAGGGCAAACAAGGATCGCTAAAACAGTTTATCGGTCGGCATATCAATGTGGTCGGCCTGCTGGTGGTGATCGCCATGCTGTACCTGGTGTTTTCGCTTAATGCTCCCGGGTTTATCTCGCTCAATAATCAAATGAATATGCTGCGCGATGCCGCCACCATTGGGATCGCCGCCTGGGCCATGACGCTGATTATTATCTCCGGCGAAATTGATGTCAGCATCGGGCCGATGGTGGCCTTTGTCTCCGTCTGCCTGGCGTTTCTGTTGCAGTTCCAGGTGCCGCTTGTCCTTGCCTGTTTGCTGGTACTACTGCTCGGGGCGGCGATGGGAACGCTGGCCGGTATTTTACGTGGCGTGTTCAACGTACCGAGCTTTGTGGCGACCTTAGGCTTATGGAGTGCGCTGCGCGGGATGGGGCTGTTTATGACCAACGCGCTGCCGGTGCCGATTGAAGAAAACGACGTACTGGACTGGCTGGGAGGGCAATTTCTGGGGGTGCCGGTTTCCGCCCTGATAATGCTGCTGCTGTTTGCGGTCTTCGTGTTTATTAGCCGTAAAACCGCCTTTGGCCGCTCGGTTTTTGCCGTCGGCGGCAATGCCACGGCAGCCCAGCTGTGCGGCATTAATGTTAAACGGGTGCGGATTTTGATTTTCACCCTTTCGGGCCTGCTGGCGGCGGTGACCGGCATTCTGCTGGCGGCCCGGCTTGGGTCAGGCAACGCCGGAGCGGCAAACGGTCTGGAGTTCGATGTTATTGCCGCGGTGGTGGTTGGGGGGACGGCGCTCTCCGGTGGTCGCGGATCGTTGCTTGGCACTTTGCTTGGCGTTCTGGTGATAACGCTTATCGGCAACGGCCTGGTGTTACTCGGTATTAACTCCTTTTTCCAGCAGGTGGTACGCGGCGTCATCATCGTCGTGGCGGTACTGGCGAACATTCTGCTGACCCAGCGGAACAGTAAAAAGCGCTGATTAGATTACTCTTCGCGCCGGACCGGCGCCAACACGATTGCTACAGAGGAACGAGGGAATGATGAAAACCATGCTGGCAGCTTACTTGCCGGGCAACTCCACCGTCGATTTACGGGAAGTGCCCGTACCGCAGCCTGGCATTAACCAGGTGCTGATAAAAATGAAGTCGTCAGGCATCTGCGGCAGCGATGTCCACTATATCTATCATCAGCACCGGGCGACGGCGGCAGCACCGGATAAACCGCTGTATCAGGGGTATATCAACGGCCATGAACCCTGCGGGCAGATTGTGGCGCGTGGGGCTGGCTGTCGTCATTTTAAAGAGGGTGACCGGGTGCTGGTGTACCACATTTCCGGCTGTGGATTTTGCAGCAACTGCCGACGCGGTTTTCCCATCTCCTGTACCGGTGAGGGTAAAGCTGCCTATGGCTGGCAACGTGATGGCGGCCATGCGCAGTACCTGCTGGCGGAAGAAAAAGATCTGATCATGCTGCCCGATGCGCTCAGCTATGAGGACGGGGCATTTATCAGCTGCGGAGTGGGGACCGCGTATGAGGGAATTTTGCGCGGCGAGGTCTCCGGCAACGATAACGTGCTGGTGGTGGGCCTGGGGCCGGTGGGGATGATGGCGATGATGCTGGCGCGTGGGCGGGGGGCGAAACGAGTTATTGGGGTCGATATGCTGCCGGAACGCCTTGCGATGGCCAAACAGCTTGGAGTCATGGACAACGGCTACCTGGCGACCACTGAAGGGTTACCGGCCATCATTAGTGAACTGACGCGGGGTGGGGCCGATGTGGCGCTCGACTGCTCAGGTAACGCCGCCGGGCGACTGCTGGCGCTGCAATCCACCGCCGACTGGGGGCGGGTGGTCTATATTGGCGAAACCGGCAAAGTGGAGTTCGAAGTCAGCGCCGATCTGATGCATCACCAGCGGCGCATTATCGGCTCCTGGGTCACCAGCCTCTTCCATATGGAGAAATGCGCTCAGGATCTCACCGACTGGAAACTGTGGCCGCGTAATGCCATCACTCATCGTTTCTCTCTTGAGCAGGTGGGTGAGGCTTATGCCCTGATGGCGAGCGGTAAGTGCGGCAAAGTGGTCATCAACTTCCCTGACTGACGAGGTGCAAAATGGCGTTGTTTACCTTACAGCAAGGGCCGCTACGGCTGCTGGTATCTGAAAGCGGCGGGGTGATTGAAGGCTTCTGGCATCAGGATATCCCTCTGCTTCGCCCCGGCAGGCAAAGCGGGGTGGCGGTGGAGTCTTCCTGTTTCCCGCTGGTGCCCTTTGGTAATCGGGTGAGCGGTAATGGTTTTCAGTGGCAGGGAAAGTCTTACCAGTTCTCGCCGAATGTTGACTGGGACAGCCACTATCTGCATGGCGATGGCTGGCTTAATCTGTGGCAACTGAATGAAAAGACCCCTTCGTCGTTGTCGCTCGCTTACCGGCAATGCAGTGGCGTTTATCGCTATCGCGCACAGCAACATTTTCAGCTATCAGACTCGGCGCTGTCAGTCACCCTTACCGTGACCAGTGAGAGTGATGAGACCTTGCCTTTTGGCCTGGGCTGGCACCCTTATTTTCCACTGAGCGAGGACACGCGTATCGAGGCACCGGCTTGTGGATACTGGCTTGAGCGTGAACAGTGGCTGGCTGGAGAGTATCAGGACGCATTGCCTGCGGCTCTGGATTTTAATCATCCCGCCCCTTTACCTCGCCAGTGGGTGAATAACGGTTTTGCCGGCTGGGACGGTAAGGCCAGTATTCGCCAGCCTGGCTATGGTTTACGCATGCATACCGAGCCTGCGGCACCCTGTTATTTTATCTTCGTCTCCGACCCGGCATTTGATAAAGGCTATGCCTTTGACTTCTTCTGTCTGGAGCCAATGAGCCATGCCCCTGACGATCATCACCGCCCCCAGGCAGGCAAGCTGGTAGCTCTGAAACCCGGTGAAAGCCTGAGTCAGACGATGGTGCTTGAATTTGTCCCGTGAATATTATGCCTGCTTGTTATCGGGCAGGCATGTTATATAACTGTTACTTGCCAGTTCGCCTGTTTCCCTCCAGACTATCGCCACCATTCAGGAGGAAATCATGGTATTGCAGTCCACGCGCTGGCTGGCGCTCGCTTATTTCACCTACTTTTTTAGCTACGGTATTTTTCTCCCTTTCTGGAGCGTCTGGCTCAAAGGGACAGGGCTCACCCCCGAAACCATCGGTATTTTGCTTGGCGCAGGCCTGGTGGCTCGCTTTCTGGGCAGCCTGCTGATTGCGCCGCGGGTCAGTAACCCTTCGCTGCTGATCAACGCCCTGCGTCTCCTTGCCCTGATAACACTGGTGTTTGCCCTCGGTTTCTGGGCCGGAACGCACGTGGCCTGGCTGATGGTGGTGATTGTCGGCTTTAACCTCTTTTTCTCACCGCTGGTGCCATTGACCGATGCGCTGGCCAATACCTGGCAAAAACAGTTTCCCATGGACTATGGCCGGGTACGGGTCTGGGGCTCAATTGCCTTTGTGATTGGCTCGGCGGCTACGGGTAAGCTGGTCAGCGAATTTGATTACCGCGCCGTGCTGGCGATGCTGACCCTGGGCGTGGTCTCTATGCTGTTGGGGATGCTGATTCGCCCCTCTATTCTTCCGCAAGGTGAAATGCGTCAACAGGATGCCACCGGCTGGCAGGCATGGCGTGAGCTGATGGGCAAAAACTGGCGTTTTCTGGCTTGCGTGTCTCTGCTTCAGGGCGCGCATGCCGCTTACTACGGTTTCAGCGCTCTTTACTGGCAGGAAGCGGGTTACTCGGCGTCGACCATCGGTTATTTGTGGTCGCTTGGGGTGGTGGCTGAAGTGGTGGTCTTTACCCTCAGCAACCGACTGTTCCGCCGCTTTAGCGCGCGTGATTTACTGCTGCTTTCTGCGGTCAGCGGCCTGCTTCGCTGGGGGCTGATGGGCTGGACGACCGAGCTGCCGTGGCTGATTGTGGTGCAAATTCTGCATTGCGGCACCTTCACCGTCTGCCATCTGGCGGGGATGCGCTACATCGCGGCGCGTAAAGAGAGCGAGATTATCCGCTTACAGGCGGTCTATTCAGCGGTGGCGATGGGCGGCAGCATCGCCCTGATGACGATGGTGTCCGGCTTCCTCTATCAGCATCTTCATCAGGGGTTGTTCTGGGTGATGGCGCTGCTGGTCATTCCGGCATTGTTCCTGCGCCCACAGGTCAGCAGTCAGCATTAAGATTCAAGCATGGCGCGGATATGCAACTGCTGATGGTCGGTGAGCGTCTGATCCGAGTGGATAAGCGGGGCAGAGAACAGCGGCAGTGGGATGGCATAAGGTGTGACAATCAACGTCACGCCGCGGGGCGCGCCCTGTTTTTGAAATTCACGCACCGACTGATATTTGATGTTGAGCGGCAGGAGCGTGAGTTCGCGCAATTGCAGCTCAATTTCCTGCTCCCTTTGCGGCTCATGGCCGGTGATTAACACCACCTGTTTTTCCTGCAGTTCCGCATCCTGCATCAGCCAGGCGCCAAAAATAACCGCCACAAGACCAGCTTCTTCAGCGCTAAAGCGCAGCGCATACTCTGTCTCCAGGTCCACTAACGCCTCGCGGGTGGTGCGAATCAGTCTGGGATAGAGGCGCTCAATCTCCTCCTGCAAACTGTTATCGATACCAATACCAAACAGATTTCTGTCCAGCGCCTGGGCAATATGGGTATAAAGCTGGGCCGTCAGCCCCCGCTCGTCACTAAAGCGCAGTCCCGCCAGTTGCCGAAAACGATCCACCAGTTGGGTAATCGCCTGCCGGAGACGTTGATCCTGCTGCTGGCAGTCGTTCAGTGGATCCGGCGTGCGCAGCATCATAAACAGTAATGCCAGATAGGTGTGCTCATTCGCCGGGGGCACTACCGCTACGCGGCGCTGCCAGTGGCGAACGATCTCGTGGGCGGCCAGATACTCGTCCCGCATTTTTGTCCAGGCGTGCTGCTCCGGGTTAAATTGCGGCGAAAAGCCCGTGTGGCTTTGCAGCAGGCAATATTGCAGACAGAGGCGTAAAAACTGGATATCGTGGCACTCGAACGAACGCTGTTAGCGACGGGAGCACAGGTTAATCAGCGCCCGAAGATTAGTGTCATCGTAAAGCGTGCGGGCAACGCCGCGCTGTCTGAGAGCTGATTTCAGCGCCGGAGTATAATGCTGAGAAATAAATTGCGGACACAGGCGCAGGCCACGACGCAGCCACTGCATCTGGCATAAACGTTGATCGAGGGTGGTGCCGACAATCCGATAGCTGCCATCCTGTTGGGACGCAATGTTAAGCCGATGATAGCGCTGGATTTCATGGTCGGTGTCGGCTATATCTTGTCGTGCGACCTCTTCGTCCACGCCATTCATTGCGCGAATCGCTTGTGTGGTGATGCGCTGCCCGGGCAGGGCAAGCATCAACAGCACCTGGCAGCGACGCTGCGGACTGGAGAGCACAGATGGTGGCGTCATTACAATTGTCATCTGCTGGGTTCCAGTGAGGTTGTTCGATAAGGATAGCTAAAGGTACTCACCCGGAAAGAGCCCCTGTAGCCCTTTCCATCAGGATTGCCGGAGAGCATCACAGAATTTTTCTCGCGAGGAATACATGCAAGCAGTCAAACAGTGCGCCACAGGGTTTTTTCTCGCGCTTTTATCATCCGCTGCGTTGGCCCATCCCCACAGTTTTATCCGTCTCAAAACGGAACTTATCGCTGAAAATGGGCAGTGGAGCGGGCTGGAGATGCGCTGGACGATGGACGAAATCACCTCGGCGGACCTGCTTTATGATGCCGGAAATGCAAAACCGGGTGAGGAAATCTGGAAGAAACTGGCCGCCGAGGTGATGGCCAATGTGCTGGGGCAGCACTATTTCACCGAGGTCTGGCACAACGGGAAAAAAGTGAAGTTTCTCAATCGCCCGCTGCATTACGGGATGGAGCGTGACGGCCATCAGGCGGTGCTGATTTTTGCATTACCCCTCGCGGAGCCGCAGCCGCTGAGCGGGCAGACTTACACCTTTTCCACCTTTGATCCCACCTATTATGTTGATATGAGCTACGAGCAGGATGCGGATGTGACCTTGCCCGCTGAACTGCGGGATAAATGCGCGCTTAAGGTGCACACGCCACATCCTGGGGATGAGGTTCTGGACTATGCGCAGTCGCTGGATAAAGCCGATGCGCCAGAGGAAAGCATGGAGCTGGGTAAACAATTTGCACAAACGGTGAGTCTGCAATGTCAGTGATCGCAACATCCCGGGTTTCCCGCCGACGCCTGCGTGAAGTCTGGCCGCTGGCGCTTTTTTTGCTGCTGGCGATGGCGGCGGCCTGCTGGCTCTGGCAGGCCTGGCCCCAGGTCATGCGCGAGAGTATTGGCTGGCAGCGTGAGTTTAATCAGCAGCTGAGCACGCTGCTAAAAGGAGTGGCGGAGAACCCAACGAAAGCGGGCAGTTCACTGCTGCTGGTGAGCTTTATTTATGGCGTGCTGCATGCTCTGGGGCCAGGCCACGGCAAAGTGGTGATCGCCACCTGGCTTGCCACTCATCCTTCGAAGTTAAAATCCAGTATTGGCCTGACGCTGGCCTCATCTCTGTTGCAGGGGCTGGTGGCGGTATCGCTGGTGTTTGTGGTGCTGACCTTGCTGCAACTGCCCGCGCGGCAATTGCATTTAAGCAGTTTCTGGCTGGAGAAGGGCAGTTATGCGCTGGTCGGCGTGCTGGGGATGCTGCTCTGCTGGCGGGCAATCAACAAGCTGCGCAAGATTTTGCGTAAACCCACCTTTAAGGCGTTCAGCCCTCATCATGTTCACCATCAGCACTGTGGTTGCGGACATCAGCATTTGCCTGGCGCAGAACAGCTGCAACAGGGCGATGACTGGCGGGCGCGTGGGATGATCGTTCTCTCAATGGGCATGCGTCCCTGCTCGGGGGCGATTATGGTGCTGTTGTTCAGTAAGGTGGTAGGGGTGTTCGGCTGGGGCGTCGCTTCCGCGATGGCGATGGCCGCCGGAACCTCGCTGACGATCACCTCTCTTGCATTACTGGTGCATTGCTTCCGCACGCTGGCAGTAAAACTCAGTGGTAATAAAGCCCCCGCGCTCTGGAAACAGGTTGGCTGGACGACGCTGGCATTAGCCGGTGGTTCACTGTTAATAGTGGCGGCGCTGGTGATGTGGGTAAGTGCTATGCCGCCAGGCGGGGGATTGAGGCCGTTCTGACACCGCCCGGATTTACTTTGGCGGTGCCGGTAGCGCTGTTTGCAGAAAACTGACTACCGCATCACGGTAGCGATCGCCATGTTTTTGCGTGAAGGCATCAATATGCTCGCCATCTGGAATAATGATCAGTTGTTTGGGCTCACGGGCAAGGGCGAACAGCTCTTCGCTATGTTGCCAGGGGATAACGCGGTCTGCGGTGCCATGGATAAGCAGCACGGGAACCGGACTGATGGTGCTGATATAGCGGTCGGCGCTGTAGCTGTCATCCAGCAGAAAACCGCTGCCGGGGATTTTCTGGCTGGCGATAGCCGAGTAGGACAAAAAAGTTGAATCCAGGATAACGGCGCGGATGCCGGAACGATCGCTGCGACCCGCAGCAGCAAGCACGTTGTTTCCCCCGAGGCTCTGCCCCAGCAGCACTAAACGCTGCGCATCGACATCATCGCGTTGACGCACATAATCAATTGCGCTTTGGGTGTCATCACACAAGCCCTGCGGAGTGGGTGCGCCTTCTGATTCACCGAATCCGCGGTAATCGAACATAAAAAGATTAAAATTTCTTTCCGGCAACCAGCTGACTAAAGGCCAGTGTGCCGACATATTTCCGGCATTGCCGTGGGCATGGATAACGGTCGCGACAGCGTCCTGGGCCGGAGCGACAGATGATGGAATAAACCAGCCGTGCAGGCGGGTACCGTCTTTAGCGGTAAAAATAACGGACTCAGCAAGCCTGGGCATCTGGCGATAAGTTTTGTTATTCGGATGATAAAAGGCGCCAATGGCGATAATCTGAAGAGAATAAACGCAGATCAGCAAGCCTGAGAGAATAAGCAGATACCTGGCGCAACGCTTCTTGCCGGGAAAAATCATCATCGCTTCCTTGCCGTTGCAATAACGACGCAATCGTAATAGTGATTACCGAACGTGACGAAGATGTGGAAGGAAGTAAAGTGCTGGCGGCAGGTTTAGGAAAACAGCCCGGTGGAGAAAACGGGTGAGTATGGCCTCACCCGTTAGCGAAGAGATTAACGCTTCAGCGCTTCACTCAGTTCGTCACGCATATTGGCCAGCATGGCTTTAACCACGCGTGGGTTACCCGCAACGACATTACCGCTCATCATATAGCCATGACCGCCGGTGAAATCGCACACCAGGCCGCCCGCTTCACGCACCAGCAGTTCGCCCGCAGCGAAATCCCACGGCTTCAGACCGATCTCAAAGAAACCGTCAACGCGGCCAGCGGCCACATAGGCCAGATCCAGCGCGGCGGAGCCGGTGCGACGGAAGTCGGCGCATTCGGTAAACAGTTTGCCGATGATTTTGATGTAGGCAGGCGCGTGTTGCTTCACTTTGAACGGGAAGCCGGTTGCCAGAATCGTGCCATCGAGATCGCGGGCAATGCTGCCGCGCAGACGATAACCGTTCAGCTGCGCGCCCTGGCCACGGGTCGCGGTGAACAGTTCATTACGCATTGGATCGTAAACCACCGCCACTTCAGTACGGCCTTTAATGCGTACGGCGATAGAAACGGAGAAGTGTGGCAGGCGTTTGATAAAGTTGGTGGTGCCATCCAGTGGATCGATAACCCATTGAACATCCTGATCTTCGCCTTCATGTTCACCGCTTTCTTCGGTGATGATGGTGTGTTGCGGGTAAGATTTGCGAATGGTTTCGATAATAATCGCTTCAGCGGCTTTATCGACGTTAGTCACGAAATCATTGCTGCCTTTCTGGCTGGATTCTACGGAGTCTGGCGTTTCGTAGTGTTTGGCAATTAAATTACCCGCCTTGCGCGCTGCGCGCACGGCGATGGTCAGCATCGGATGCATCGGTCTCTCTCACTGGATGTTAAAGAACGGGGAAAACGGCGCGTATAATAGCAGCGTATTCGGAATATGTCTTCGGTTTATGATAATATGCACAAATATTCTTTAGCCGTAGAAAAACTATGCTGCAAAATATTCGAATCGTGCTGGTGGAGACCTCTCACACTGGCAACATGGGCTCCGTCGCCCGCGCAATGAAAACAATGGGCCTGACCAATCTGTGGCTGGTCAATCCGCTGGTGAAGCCGGATTCCCAGGCTATTGCGCTGGCCGCTGGCGCCAGCGATGTGATTGGCGATGCCAAAATTGTCGACACCCTGGATGAAGCTCTGGCGGGATGCAGTCTGGTGGTTGGCACCAGCGCCCGTTCACGCACTCTGCCGTGGCCGATGCTCGATCCCCGCGAGTGTGGACTCAAAAGCGTTGCCGAAGGCAAACATGCGCCGGTGGCGCTGGTCTTTGGTCGTGAGCGTGTGGGCCTGACCAATGATGAGCTGCAAAAATGCCATTACCACGTCGCCATTGCCGCGAACCCGGAATACAGCTCGCTGAATCTGGCGATGGCGGTTCAGGTCATTGCTTATGAAGTGCGCATGGCCTGGCTGGCGACGCAGGAAGAGAACAGTGCGGCACAAGTGGAAGAAGAAGCGCCTTATCCGCTGGTTGACGATCTGGAACGTTTCTATGGTCATCTGGAAAAAACCCTACTCTCTACCGGTTTCATTCGTGAAAACCATCCGGGCCAGGTGATGAATAAACTGCGCCGTCTGTTTACCCGCGCCCGTCCGGAAAGCCAGGAGCTCAACATCCTGCGCGGTATGCTGGCGTCAATCGAGCAGAAGACTCAGGAAAAGCAGTAACTTCCTTCCTCCCTCTCCCCGTGGGAGAGGGTTGGGCCGAGAGCAGTAAGCCGCATCTAACTCAAAACACACAAAATGCCAAATACCTGACTAAAACAGTCAAGTAAATAGTTGACCAATTTAGTCGGGAATGTCAGACTTGCCTCCGCTATGCGACGTTATTTTGAATTTTAATAAAAAACCCCGGGCAGGGGCGAGTCTGAGGCTAAGTTAAGACATGAGACTGACATCTAAAGGGCGTTATGCCGTTACCGCAATGCTGGACGTTGCGCTCAACTCTGATACGGGTCCGGTACCCCTGGCTGATATTTCCGAGCGTCAGGGTATTTCCCTGTCTTATCTGGAACAGCTTTTCTCCCGCTTACGTAAAAATGGCCTCGTTGCCAGCGTACGTGGTCCGGGTGGCGGTTATCTGTTAGGTAAAGATGCAAGCAGCATCGCAGTTGGCGAAGTGATCAGTGCCGTTGACGAGTCCGTTGATGCCACTCGTTGCCAGGGTAAAACAGGCTGTCAGGGCGGCGATAAATGCCTGACCCATGCGCTGTGGCGTGATCTGAGCGATCGTCTGACCGGTTTCTTAAACAACATCACCCTGGGTGAACTGGTTAATAACCAGGAGATCCTTGATGTGTCCGATCGTCAGCATTCGCACGAAACCCATCGCACGACCCGTGGTCAGGACGCTATCGACGTCAAACTGCGCGCATAATTTACCCGTCCTGTTTCGGGGCGCTGCTGCGTTGGCCGCGCTTGTTCAACCCAGCCACTTACCTGTGTAAGCTCCTGGGTAATCACAAGCTTGCCGCCTTGCCGCACCGCAAAACAGTCAGGTTAAACATTATAAAAATTCAGAATCAGGCCGGGGTGAGCAATCACCCCGTATAACGACTGAACATCCAGTCGAGAGCCTGGTTCATTGCATTGAGTGATGTACGGAGTTTAAGAGCAATGAAATTACCGATTTATCTCGATTACTCCGCAACGACGCCGGTGGATCCGCGTGTTGCTGAGAAAATGATGCAGTGTCTGACCCTGGACGGAAACTTTGGTAACCCGGCTTCCCGTTCACACCGTTTTGGCTGGCATGCTGAAGAGGCGGTTGATATCGCCCGTAATCAGATTGCTGAGCTGGTAGGCGCTGACCCGCGTGAGATTGTATTCACCTCCGGTGCTACCGAATCCGACAACCTGGCAATTAAAGGCGCTGCTAACTTTTACCAGAAAAAAGGTAAGCACGTTATTACCAGCAAAACCGAACACAAAGCCGTGCTGGACACCTGTCGCCAGCTTGAGCGTGAAGGTTTTGAGGTCACTTACCTGGCGCCTGCGAGCAACGGGATTATCGACCTGAAAGAACTCGAAGCGGCGATGCGTGATGACACCATCCTCGTTTCTATTATGCACGTGAACAACGAAATCGGCGTGGTGCAGGACATCGCTACCATCGGCGAAATGTGTCGTGCTCGCGGCATTATCTACCACGTTGATGCTACCCAGAGCGTGGGCAAACTGCCTATCGATCTGAGCCAGCTGAAAGTGGATCTGATGTCCTTCTCCGGCCACAAAATTTATGGTCCTAAAGGAATTGGCGCACTCTACGTGCGTCGTAAACCCCGTATCCGTATCGAAGCGCAAATGCACGGCGGCGGTCATGAACGCGGTATGCGTTCCGGCACCCTGCCTGTTCACCAGATCGTTGGCATGGGCGAAGCTTACCGTATTGCCAAAGAAGAGATGGAAACCGATATGGCGCGCCTGCGTGGCCTGCGTAACCGTCTGTGGGAAGGCGTAAAAGATATGGAAGAGGTGTACCTGAATGGTGACCTCGAGCAGGGCGCGCCGAACATCCTCAACGTCAGCTTTAACTACGTTGAAGGCGAGTCGCTGATCATGGCCTTAAAAGACCTGGCTGTATCCTCTGGTTCTGCCTGTACCTCCGCAAGCCTTGAGCCATCCTATGTGCTGCGCGCACTGGGTATGACTGATGAGCTGGCACACAGCTCCATTCGTTTCTCCTTAGGCCGTTTCACCACCGAAGAAGAGATCGAATACACCATCAAGCTGGTGCGTAATTCCATTGGCCGTCTGCGTGACCTTTCTCCTCTGTGGGAAATGTTTAAGCAGGGCGTGGATTTGAACAGCATTGAATGGTCACATCAT
The DNA here is from genome assembly GCF_965644225.1 of Phytobacter sp. V91. Lineage (NCBI taxonomy): Bacteria > Pseudomonadati > Pseudomonadota > Gammaproteobacteria > Enterobacterales > Enterobacteriaceae > Phytobacter > Phytobacter sp. V91. Next base: position 28,416 of record NZ_CBFFRJ010000010.1, read on the forward strand.
TAATCGGCAGCGGAATCAGGAGAACAGAACATGGCTTACAGCGAAAAAGTAATCGATCATTATGAGAATCCGCGCAACGTGGGCTCTTTCGACAACAGCGACGAGAGCGTTGGCAGCGGCATGGTGGGTGCACCGGCTTGTGGCGACGTGATGAAGTTGCAGATAAAAGTCAACAATGAGGGTATCATTGAAGACGCGCGCTTCAAGACCTACGGCTGCGGTTCTGCTATCGCTTCCAGCTCACTGGTAACCGAGTGGGTGAAGGGGAAATCCCTGGATGAAGCGCAGGCAATCAAGAACACCGATATCGCCGAAGAGCTGGAGTTACCGCCGGTAAAAATCCACTGCTCAATTCTGGCAGAAGATGCGATTAAAGCCGCCATTGCGGATTATAAAAGCAAACGTGAAGCGAAATAATTGAGGGCATTGTATGTCGATTACCCTGAGCGACAGTGCTGCGGCGCGAGTGAATAACTTTCTGGCCAACCGTGGTAAAGGTTTTGGCCTGCGTCTGGGGGTCAGAACCTCTGGTTGTTCTGGCATGGCCTACGTACTGGAATTCGTCGACCAACCGGAATCAGAAGATACCGTGTTTGAAGATAAAGGTGTGAAGGTCGTTGTCGATGGTAAAAGTCTGCAATTCCTCGATGGCACACAGCTGGACTTCGTGAAAGAAGGACTGAACGAAGGGTTTAAGTTTACTAACCCGAACGTTAAAGATGAGTGCGGTTGCGGCGAAAGCTTCAACGTTTAATCGCGTGTTACCGATAAGCCCCACCGCCGTGTGGGGTTTGTTTTAGCAGGTTACCCCGAGATTGTTATGAATTACTTCACCCTCTTTGGGTTATCCGCCCAATATCAAGTCGACATCCAGGCACTGACTACCCGCTTTCAGGATCTCCAGCGCCAGTATCATCCTGATAAATTCGCCAGTGGCACATCAGCGGAGCAACTTGCGTCGGTGCAACAATCCGCCACCATCAATCAGGCCTGGCAAACGCTGCGTAACCCGCTGGCGCGTGCTGAATATCTGCTTTCTTTGCACGGATTTGACCTGACTTCTGAGCAGCACACGGTGCGTGATACCGCGTTTCTGATGGAGCAACTGGAACTTCGTGAAGAGCTGGACGAAATAGGCAGCGCACAGGATACCGAACGCCTGGATGCCTTTGCTCAGCGCGTCAAAAAGATATACGACGCCCGCCATCAGTTGATGGTTGAACAATTCAGTCATGAAAGCTGGGATCTGGCGGCGGATACCGTGCGTAAACTGCGTTTTCTGGATAAACTGCGCAGCTCAACAGAACAACTCGAAGAAAAACTGCTCGGTTTTTAATTTTGGAAGCACATCATGGCCTTATTACAAATCAGTGAGCCTGGTCTGAGTGCCGCGCCGCATCAGCGTCGTCTGGCGGCAGGCATCGATTTAGGCACCACAAATTCTCTGGTGGCGACGGTTCGCAGTGGTCAGGCGGAGACCCTGGCCGACAGCGCAGGTCGTCATTTATTACCCTCCGTCGTGCATTATCACGCCGAGGGCCATCAGGTTGGTTTCGAGGCGCGAGCCAATGCCGCGCAGGATCCGGTTAACACCATCAGCTCGGTAAAACGCATGATGGGGCGGGCGCTTTCTGATATCCAGGCGCGCTATCCGCATCTGCCGTATCAGCTACAGGCCAGCGAAAATGGTCTGCCGATGATCGCCACCAACGCCGGTCTGGTAAATCCGATCCGCGTCTCTGCGGATATTCTGAAATCTCTCGCTAAGCGGGCCCAGGATTCGCTCTCCGGTGAGCTGGATGGCGTGGTGATCACCGTCCCGGCTTACTTTGATGACGCCCAGCGTCAGGGCACCAAAGACGCAGCACGTCTGGCTGGCCTGCATGTCCTGCGTTTGCTGAACGAACCCACCGCCGCGGCGATAGCCTACGGTCTGGATTCCGGCAAAGAGGGCGTGATCGCCGTTTACGATCTTGGCGGCGGCACCTTTGATATATCTATCCTGCGCTTAAGCCGCGGGGTCTTTGAAGTGCTGGCGACCGGCGGGGATTCGGCCCTCGGCGGCGATGATTTTGACCATCTGCTGGCTGATTTTATTCGTGAGCAGGCGAAGCTTCCCGCGCATGGCGACAACCGCTTGCAGCGTGAGTTGCTCGACGCTGCAATCGCCGCAAAAATAGCGCTCAGCGATGCGCCTTCCGTCACCGTTGAGGTGGCAGGCTGGCAGGGTACCGTGACCCGTGAGCAGTTCGAAGAACTGATCGCGACGCTGGTGAAACGCACTTTACTGTCGTGTCGCCGGGCGCTGAAAGATGCGGGCGTTGAAGCCGAAGACGTGCTGGAAGTGGTGATGGTGGGGGGCTCCACCCGCGTGCCGCTGGTACGTGAACGGGTCGGTGAATTCTTTGCCCGCCAGCCGCTGACCTCCATCGATCCGGACAAAGTCGTGGCGATTGGCGCGGCGATCCAGGCAGATATTCTGGTGGGCAACAAGCCTGACAGCGATATGCTGCTGCTGGACGTTATCCCGCTGTCGCTGGGGCTGGAAACCATGGGCGGTCTCGTGGAGAAAGTGATCCCGCGTAATACCACTATCCCGGTGGCGCGTGCGCAGGAGTTCACCACCTTTAAAGACGGCCAGACGGCGATGTCTATCCATGTGATGCAGGGTGAACGCGAGCTGGTGCAGGACTGCCGTTCGCTGGCGCGTTTTGCCCTGCGTGGTATTCCGGCGATGCCGGCGGGCGGGGCGCATATTCGTGTGACCTTCCAGGTGGATGCCGACGGCCTGCTCAGCGTTACCGCGATGGAGAAATCCACCGGCGTGGAAGCCGCCATTCAGGTGAAACCGTCGTATGGCCTGACCGACAACGAAATCGCCACCATGATTAAAGATTCCATGAGCTTTGCTGAGCAGGACGTGAAAGCACGTATGCTCGCTGAACAGCAAGTGGAAGCCGCCCGCGTACTGGAGAGTTTAACCGGTGCGCTGGCAACAGATGCCGCGCTGTTAAGCGCCGCAGAGCGTGCGGTCATTGACGACGCCATCGCGCAACTGGTTGCCGTTGCCGAAGGCAGTGATACCGACGCCATTGAACACGCCATTAAAAATGTAGACAAACAAACCCAGGAATTTGCCGCGCGCCGTATGGATCAATCCGTGCGTACCGCGTTAAAAGGCCATTCCGTCGACGAGGTTTAATATGCCAAAGATCGTTTTTCTGCCTCATCAGGACTTATGTCCCGATGGCGTAGTTATGGAAGCAAAGACCGGCGAAACCATTCTTGATGTGGCCCTGCGTGGCGGCATTGAGCTTGAGCATGCCTGTGAGAAGTCCTGCGCCTGTACCACCTGTCACTGCGTTGTGCGTGAAGGATTCGATTCCCTGCCTGAGAGCAGCGAAGATGAAGACGACATGCTGGATAAAGCCTGGGGACTGGAGCCGGAAAGCCGTCTGAGTTGTCAGGCACGCGTGACCGATGAAGACCTGGTGGTGGAAATTCCACGCTACACCATCAACCATGCGCGGGAGCACTAAGATGTCACTGAAATGGACCGACAGCCGCGAAATCGGCGAAGCCTTGTATGATACTTTCCCGGACATCGATCCGAAGACGGTACGCTTCACCGACATGCACCAGTGGATTTGCAATCTGGAAGAGTTCGATGATGAGCCAAACGCATCGAACGAAAAAATTCTCGAGGCAATTCTGCTAGTCTGGTTAGACGAAGCATCTTGATATCGACGGGCTGCCTTCTGGCGGCCCGTTTTCATATCCCATGCGCTAAAGGACAAAACAATGACAACAGAAGCGATGAAAATTACCTTAACGACCCAGGGCGCGGACGCGCGCTGGGGCGAGAAAGCGACTTACAGTATCAACAACGACGGCATCACCCTGCACCTGAATGGCAAAGACGATACCGGCCTGATTCAGCGTGCAGCCCGCAAAATCGACGGCATGGGCATCAAGCATGTCGCCCTCTGCGGCGAAGGCTGGGATGCGGATCGCAGTTGGGCGTTCTGGGCGGGTTACAAAGGGCCAAAAGGCAGCCGGAAAATTGAGTGGGCGGTACTGGATGACGCCGGACAAAAAGAACTCGACAACCGTCTGAAAACCATCGACTGGGTACGCGACATCATCAATGCGCCTGCGGAAGATCTCGGGCCGGAGCAACTGGCGCAGCGTGCGGTGGATCTGCTCAGTGAGGTCGGCGGCGATGCGGTCTCCTACCGTATCGTGAAGGGTGAAGATCTGCGCGAGCAGAACTACGCTGGTATTCATACCGTTGGGCGCGGCTCCGAACGTCCGCCGGTTTTACTCTCTCTGGATTTCAACCCGACCGGCGACAAAGACGCGCCGATTTACGCCTGTCTGGTAGGCAAAGGTATCACCTTCGATTCCGGTGGTTACAGCATCAAGCAAACCGCGTTTATGGACTCCATGAAGTCCGATATGGGCGGCGCGGCACTGGTGACCGGTGCGCTGGCGTTTGCCATTACCCGCGGCCTGAAAAAACGCGTGAAGCTGTATCTGTGCTGTGCAGATAACATGGTCAGCGGTAATGCCTTTAAGCTCGGCGATATTATTCGCTACCGCAATGGCAAAACGGTTGAGGTGATGAATACCGATGCCGAAGGGCGTCTGGTGCTGGCGGATGGGCTGATTAACGCCAGTGCGCAGAAACCAGAGCTTATCATCGATGCTGCCACCCTGACCGGTGCAGCTAAAACCGCGTTGGGTAACGATTATCACGCACTCTTTAGCTTCGATGACAAACTGGCAAACCGCCTGCTGAAAAGTGCTGCGGCAGAGAACGAACCCTTCTGGCGTCTGCCGTTGGCAGAGTTCCATCGCCACCAGCTGCCGTCAAACTTTGCTGAACTGAACAATACCGCCAGTGCGGCTTTCCCGGCAGGGGCGAGCACCGCGGCGGGTTTCCTCTCTCACTTTGTTGAGAATTATCAGCAGGGCTGGCTGCATATCGACTGTTCTGCAACCTACCGCAAAGCGGGTGTGGAGCAATGGGCAGCGGGCGCAACAGGGCTTGGCGTGCGCGCCCTGGCGAATCTGTTGACCAGTAAGTAATTATTCCCCTCACCTGACTGATTTTCCCCCTCTCCCTGTGGGAGAGGGCTGGGGTGAGGGTATCAAACAGCTCAAGACGAACATTAACGCTATGTCCCATTCAGATAACGATCACCATCACCACGCGCCGGAAAACCTGGAAACGGTGCTGGAAAAAGCGGCGACCGAGCCTGCGTACCGTCCGGCCTTTTTCCGCATGCTGCTGGAATCCACCGTCTGGGTACCGGGTACCGCAGCCGATGATAAATCGGTCGTTGAAGACAGTGCGCTGGATATTCAGCACTGGGAAAAAGATGACGGCGAGTCGGTCATTCCTTTTTTCACCTCCCTGGAAGCGTTGCAACAGGCGGTGGATACTGAGCAGGCCTTTGTGGTTTTACCCGCGCGAACCCTGTTTGAAATGACCCTTGGGGAAACCCTTTTTCTCAACGCTAAACTGCCTACCGGCAAAGAGCTGACGCCACGCGAAATCAGCCATTTGGTCGGAAAAGAGGGCAGCCCGCTGAGCGAGCAGGAAGTGCTGGAAGGCGGTACATCGCTGCTGCTGTCTGAAGTCACTGAGCCGCCGGCACAGATGATCGATTCACTTACGACCCTGTTCAAAACCTTTAAGAACGTTAAATGTGCTTATCTCTGCTCGATCAAAGAGAAAAACGATACCGAATCAAACCTGTTGATTGGTATTGAGGCCGAGGGGGATATCGACGAGATTATCCAGGCGGCGGGCAGCGTGGCGATGGATACTCTGCCGGGTGATGAGCCTGTCGATATTTGTCAGGTAGTGAAAGGGGAAAAAGGGGTCAGCCACTTTATGATTGACCATATAACCCCTTTCTATGAGCGTCGCTGGGGCAGTTTCCTGCGTGACCTGAAAACCAACCGTATTATCTGAATACGTGACGGGCTTAGCCCGTCGCTTCCAGTAGCAGTAAATCCATCAACAGCACCAGATTCGATTCGAATGAGGTCACACCTGAGGCCTCGGCGGCGAAATGGACGGCTTCGTCATACAGGGCGAAATGCAGGTCTGCCAGACCTGCCAGCGGGTTCGCCGACGCACGGGTAAAGGCAACGACCGTCATCCCGACATTTTGAGCAATACGGGCTTTATCGAGCACTTGTTCCGTTTCACCACTGCGCGAGACGGCAATAAACACCTGATAACGCGAGGCATTGCTGAGAAAAATATTGCGACTGTCGCCGGGGCCGGAAATAAACGCCGTTTTGCCCAGCACCTGTAATTTCTTGGTGAGGTATTCGGCAAATATGTAGGAAAAGCCCGCGCCATAGAGAAAGAAGCTCTCCTTTTCCCGTAGCAAAGAGACAAAAGTCTGGCGTTTTTCTTCCGTCACCCACCGCAAAGTCTGCTGATAGTTGGCCACAAACTGAAGAAACAGCTCGGGCATCGCGTGCTGTTCGGTGACGGGCTGTCCGGTGATATGCTGCGTCCCGCTCAGCAGCTGTTTACAATGCCAGATGAACTCACTGTAGCCGCTAAAGCCCAGCTTCTGACACAGCCGCATAATGGTGGCGGTAGAGACGAAAGTCGCTGTCGCCAGAGAGCGCACGGTGATATTACCCACCAGCAGCGGATGCTCTGTCAGATGGGCAAGTACCCGGTATTCGGCCCGTGTGAGTGATTCGCCACGGGTCAGCAGGGGAGCGAGTCGGTTATCCATTTACGCCGGTTCGACAGGCAGGTCGTCCCGGGCGCCCCATTCACTCCAGGATCCATCGTATAGCCTGACGTTTTCGCATCCGAGGGTAGCCAGCGCCAGAATAACCACGCAGGCGGTAACGCCGGAGCCGCAGCTGGCGATAATCGGCGCCTGCAAATCAACGCCCTGACGTTCAAAGATCTCCGCCAGTTCATCGGTGGTTTTCAGCTCGCCGTTTACCACCAGGTCGCCCCATGGGACGTTTCGCGCACCCGGAATATGGCCCCGTTTCAGACCTGCGCGTGGCTCAGCGGCCTCGCCCTTAAAGCGTAGAGCCGGGCGCGCATCAACGATTTGGGCAGTACCTTCATGGCTGACCAGCAGCACATCGGTCAGACGTTTGACCGTCGATGAGTCGAATTTCACCTCAAAATCAGACTCATCAGGTACAACTTCGCCCTGCTGGAGTGCGCGCTCATCGCGTTGCCAGCCTGCAAGACCTCCCGCCAGAATCGAGACGTTTTCGGCACCAAAATAACGCAGCATCCACCAGGCGCGCGGTGCGGAGAAAAGGTTACCTTCGTCATACACCACCAGATGTTTATCCTGGCTGATGCCCAACTCACGCATGGCCACGGCAAACGCCTCCGGGCGCGGCAGCATATGGGGCAGGCTTGAGGTGTGATCGGAAAGGGCTTCAATATCGAAAAAAACCGCGCCTGTAAGGTGCCCGGCACGGTATTCGGCGGCGATATCGCGATCTTCCACGCCGGCCGGGGCCATGCGGGCATCGATGATTTGCACGTGCGGATCATCGATGTGTTCAGTCAGCCAGTCGGCTGAGACAAAATAAGAGGTGGACATGGATGGTTGCCTCCGGGTCATCAACAATAACCTGAATTGTTAACGTTTTTTCCTGAGCCGACAAGCAACCATCGCAAAAGGCGCGATTTTCCTCGTTATTTTTGTACCGCTTTGCCGCTTTCCCAGGCTTTTTGCAGCGCAGGCCAGTAATCGCGGTTAGCCTCAATCATCTCGTCAAGAATGGCTTTGGCATGCTGCATGGAAGGCACCGTGCGGTTGAGGGTAAAGGCCTGCAATGCTTTTTCATAACTGCCTTCGATGGTGGCTTCCACCAGCAGTTGCTCCGAGGCCAGCTGTTGCATCAGCAGCGTCTGGTGGAACAACGGCACGGAACCCATGCGCACCGGCTCCGCCCCTTCGGCGGTGATGTAAGCCGGAACCTCAACCATCGCATCGTACGGCAGGTTGGCTATAGCCCCTTTATTTTCGACAATCACCAGATGGCGCTGGCGCAAATCGAAGGCCAGAGAACGCGCTACATCAACAATAAACTCACCGTGAACGCCGACGTGGAATGCGTCCGATAACACTCCGGTCCGTCGGTAGGCTTCGGCGGCGGCAAACAGTTTTTTCTCGCGGCCATTCATCACTTCATTGGCCCGGGTGTAATTGGGATCCTGATGTTCCACTATCTCGTTGGGCATCAGGTAGTACTGTAAATAGGGATTCGGCAGGTAGTCCGGGAAGTTATCCATCACCGGTTTAATGTTGCGCCAGGTTTTTACCCAGGAGGGATCTGAATGCTGAGGATCGGTTTGCGCTGCGTCTTCGGTCAGCAGGCCGAAGCGGGCAATATGCTCACGCAGTTGCGGCAATTTGTCTTCGCCATTGACCAGCACGCGGGTAAACCAGCCGAAGTGGTTAAGGCCAAAATAATCCACTTCCAGCTTATGACGATCAACGCCAAGCACCGCCCCCATATTACGCATCGCGGCAACCGGCATATCGCAAATGTTCAGTACCCGTGCTTCAGGCCGCAGGCGGCGTACGCCCTCGGCAACAATCGCGGCCGGGTTGGAGTAGTTCACAATCCAGGCTTTTTCATCGGCATAACGATCGACATAATCGATCAGCTCCACCATCGGTAAAATAGTGCGCAGCCCGTAAGCCAGCCCACCTGGGCCGCAGGTCTCCTGGCCGACGACGCCGTGACGCAGAGGAATTTTTTCATCCAGCTCACGCATTTTGTACTGGCCGACACGCATCTGGGCAAAGACAAAATTTGCGCCGCTAAAGGCTGTCTCCGGGTCCGTGGTGACGGTGAATTTGATGCTCTGGCTATGGTCACGCAGTACTTTTTCCACTACCGGCGCGATGGTGTTCTGCCGGGCTTCATCAATATCGTAGAGGCGAATTTCCGCCAGTGGGAATTGCGCCAGTTGTACCATCAGGCTTTTCACAATGCCTGGCGTATAAGTGCTGCCGCCACCGGCAATAGAGAGAATAAACGGGGGGGTAAACATCATCAGTCTCCTTTAGAGAAACAGCTCAACAGCTTCTCGCATTTTTTTGACATGCAGCCCGTAGACCACCTGAACGTTATTGCCTTGTTTGATGACCGCTTTTGCCCCCGTCGCTTTCAGCCGGGGTTCGTCGAGGGCGGCAACATCTTTCACCGTCACACGTAAGCGGGTGTAGCAGTTATCCACGACCTCAATATTGGCGCGGCCGCCAAGCCCTTCGATAATCGCCTCGCCCAGCCCGTCGTTGTTACCTTTAGCCTGGTAATCCTGCTTGCTGTACAGACGTGTCTCCTCCTCGGCGTCTTCCCGGCCAGGCGTTTTCATATCAAAACGCAGGATCAGGAAACGGAAGATAACGAAGTAGAGGGCGAACATTATCAGCCCAACCAGGATGTACATCGGCCAGTTGGATTTTTCAGTCCCTAACGGCAGGTTATAGAGAATGAAATCGATAACGCCGTTGGCGCCAATCGCATGAACGCCAAACAGGTAGAACAGCATCATCCCGATGCCTGTCAGTATGGCGTGCACCACAAACAGCAGGGGAGCGACGAAAAGGAACGAGAACTCGATAGGTTCGGTGACGCCGACCAGAATCGAGGTCAGAGCGGCGGGGATTAAAATGGCTTTCGCCGCGGCTTTACGCTCGGGTTTAGCGGTTAAATACATCGCCAGTGCGGCGGCGGGCAGGCCAAACATTTTGCTGATGCCGCGCGCGTCCCAGACCACGGTATTGCTAAGTTGTTTCACCTGCGGACAGGCCATTTCCGCAAAGTAAATATTGCGTGCGCCCTGATACAGAGAGCCACAGACCTCCTGGGTGCCACCCAGCTCGGTATAGAGAAACGGCGTGTAGACCAGATGGTGCAAGCCGGTGGGAACCAGAATGCGTTCCAGGAAGCCATAAACGGCGACCCCAAACGGTCCGGCGCCTTTGATAGCCATAGCCAGCGTACTGATACCCTGCTGAGCGAAGGGCCACAGCTCGCTCATGATGACGCCAAGCGCCATCGAGACCGGCAACATAATAATCGCGACAAAACAGTGGCCTGAATAAATAGCCATCGCCCCGGAAAACTGCACCCCGGAGTATTTGTTGTAAAAGTAGCCGGCAAGGGCACCGGTAAGGATCCCGGCAAAGACGCCCATCTCAAGAACCTGCACGCCCAGCACCATACTTTGCCCGGCGGCTTTCATTCCGGCCGCAGGCGCCAGCGCGCCTTGCAATTGCAGGGTCACGTTCATGGCATTGATAAACACGATAAAGGTCACCAGGCCTATCAGCGCGGCGTAGCCTTTATCGCGCGCGGCCAGGCCAATGGGGATGCCCACGGCAAAGACCAGCGCCAGGTTTGCCAGTACCGAGACGGCGGATTTGGCAATAAGCTGACCGCTGTTTTGAATCACGGGATGGCCCAGAAACGGCAGGTATTCCGCCAGATTGCCATTACCGAGAATATTACCGACGGCGATAAACAAGCCGACGATCGGTAAAATCAATACCGGACCAAAGAGGGACTTTCCGAAATTTTGTAGGGCATTAACGGCTCTGCTCATAACGTTCTCTCTTATATGAACCGTGCAACAGACTGCAAAGTATAGGTAACGTTAGCAGTTGAGAACCGTGATAATCCATCTATCTTATTGTTTTAAAAACAAATGACTTTAAAGGTAACATGTAACCTTAGACCCTGTGATCCCGGTAACACTGACGACTGTCAGGATCTGTTTTCCAGAATTGGGGTGCTGTTTGTAATTGGCAAAGTCACGCATAATACTTACGGATATTTACTTAACAGGCTTGCAGGGCCAGGGATAAAGGATGACAAGGTTACATTCAGCGGTAATAGCCATAACGCTCCTGATGACATTTATTGTCGCAGGTTGTGATAACAATGATAAACCGCAGGATGCGCCGTCAGCCCCTGCATCCACCGCCACCGCCGCCGAAACGACGGTGCAACAGACAGCGGAAAAACCGCAGGCCGTCACTGTCGATGCGGAAAAACGCAGGCAACTGGCTGCAAGTAGCGAAGGCAAGCCGCTTACGCTGGTCGATATGTCGGAAGTCCAGCTTGATGGCGCTGCGGCGCTGACGTTGACCTTCTCTGTTCCCCTTAATCCTGAACAAAATTTTGCTGAGACAGTCCACGTCGTGGACAAGAAAAAAGGCAAAGTTGATGGTGCCTGGGAGCTGTCCTCCAGTCTGAAAGAGCTGCGTTTGCGCCACCTGGAGCCGAACCGGGAACTGCTGGTTTCGGTGGATAGCGGCTTGCAGGCTATCAACAAGGCGACCTTTGGCGCCAGTTATGAAAAAACACTGACTACCCGCGATATTCAGCCGACCGTCGGTTTCGCCAGTCGTGGTTCGCTGCTGCCTGGCAAGGTGGTGGAAGGGCTGCCCGTTATGGCGCTGAACGTGGACAATATCGACGTCAATTTTTACCGGGTGAAGCCGGAATCCCTTGCCGCTTTTGTCAGCCAGTGGGAGTACCGTAATTCACTGACCAACTGGGAATCCGAGAATTTACTGAAGATGGTCGACCTGGTGTACACCGGGCGCTTTGACCTCAACCCGGCACGTAACACCCGGGAAAAACTGCTGTTGCCGCTCAAAGAGATCAAGCCATTGCAGCAGGCAGGCGTTTACGTCGCGGTGATGAATCAGGCCGGGCATTACAACTACAGCAATGCCGCCACGCTGTTTACTCTTAGCAACATCGGCGTCTCGGTTCATCGCTATCATAACCGCCTGGATATCTTCACCCAGAGCCTGGAGAACGGTGGCGCGCTTTCAGGCAACGAGATTGTCCTGCTTAATGATAAAGGTCAGACGCTGGCGCAGGGCACCAGCGACGCCCAGGGTCATACCACGCTGAGTACTGACAAAGAGGCCGTGTTGTTGCTGGCGCGTAAAGAAGGGGAAACGACGCTGCTGGATCTCCGGCTCCCGGCGCTGGATCTGGCTGAGTTCTCTATCGCCGGGGAACCGGGTTACAGCAAGCAATTCTTTATGTTTGGCCCCCGTGATCTGTACCGGCCTGGCGAAACGGTGATCCTCAATGGTCTGCTGCGTGATGCTGACGGCAAGCCACTCGCCGATCAGCCCGTTAAACTGGAGGTAGTGAAACCTGACGGTCAGGTGGTGCGTACGGTGGTCAGCCAGCCTGAAAACGGCCTCTACCGCTTTAACTGGGCGCTGGATGCCAGTGCGCAAACCGGCACCTGGGCGATCCGCGCCAATACCGGGGATAACCTGTTACGTCGCTGGTCTTTCCAGGTCGAAGACTTTATGCCGGAACGCATGGGGTTAAATATCACCGCGCAACAGGTGCCGCTTTCGCTGGCGGACAACATCAACTTTGAGGTGACAGGGTACTATCTGTACGGTGCCCCTGCCGACGGTAACAGCCTGCAAGGACAGCTCTTTTTACGCCCGCTGCGCGAGGCGGTGAAAGCGCTACCGGGCTTTCAGTTTGGCGATATTGCCGAAGAGAACCAGAGCCGTAGCCTGGACGAAGTGCAGATCAAACTGGATGAAAAAGGCTATGGTCAGGTGAGTACGACCAGCCAGTGGAAAGAGTTGCACTCACCGCTACAGGTCATTTTACAGGCCAGCTTGCTTGAGTCAGGCGGTCGTCCTGTCACGCGGCGCGCGGAACAACCGCTGTGGCCTGCGTCTTCGCTGCCGGGCATTCGTCCGCAGTTTGCCGCGAAAGCGGTTTATGACTATCGCACTGACACCACGGTCAACCAGCCGATTGTCGATGAAAACAGCCTCGCCGGGTTTGATATTGTTTATGCCTCTGCGGACGGGGAGAAAAAAGCGGTAACCGGCCTTCAGGTGCGCCTTATTCGCGAGCGCCGCGACTACTACTGGAACTGGTCTGAGGGCGAGGGCTGGCAGTCGCAGTTCGATCAAAAGGATCTGGTTGAAGCGGAGCAATCCCTCGATCTGGACGCCGGGGAAACCGGTAAAGTAAGTTTCCCGGTGGATTGGGGTTCATATCGTCTGGAAGTGAAAGCAGCGGACGGTAGTGTCAGTAGCGTGCGTTTCTGGGCCGGGTATAGCTGGCAGGATAACAGCGATGGTGCAGGGGCTGTCCGCCCGGATCGCGTAACCATGAAACTCGATAAGCCCGCTTATCAGCCTGGCGACACCATTAATCTGCATCTGACGGCACCCGCGGCAGGTAAAGGCTACGCCATGATTGAGTCCAGCGAAGGGCCGTTATGGTGGCAAGAAATTGATGTTCCTGAAGGTGGACTTGATATTGCGATCCCCGTCGATCGGCAATGGCGTCGTCACGATCTTTACCTGAGCACCCTGGTGGTGCGGCCTGGGGATAAATCAAAATCAGCCACGCCAAAGCGTGCGGTTGGACTGCTGCATTTACCGATGGCGGACGAAAATCGTCGCCTCGATATTGCGCTTGAAACCCCGCAGAAAATGCGTCCGAATCAGCCACTGGTCGTCAAGGTCAAAGCCAGCCTGAAAGAGGGTAAGGCGCCGAAGCAGGTTAATGTGCTGATTTCTGCCGTCGACAGCGGGGTGCTCAATATCACCGATTATGTCACGCCGGATCCGTGGAAGGGCTTTTTCGGCCAGAAACGCTATGGCGCGGATATCTATGATATTTACGGCCAGGTGATTGAAGGGCAAGGACGGCCTGGCGTATTGCGCTTTGGCGGCGACGGCGACGAACTCAATCGTGGCGGTAAACCGCCGGTGAATCACGTCACCATTGTGGCCCAGCAGGCGCAACCCGTTACCCTTGATGAAAATGGTGAAGGAACCGTCACGCTGCCCGTGGGGGATTTCAACGGTGAACTGCGGGTGATGGCGCAGGCCTGGACCACGGAAGATTTCGGCAGTAGTGAAAGCAAAGTGGTGGTCGCAGCACCTGTTATCGCTGAGCTGAATATGCCGCGCTTCCTCGCTGGCGGCGACACTTCACGCCTGACTATGGATATCACTAACCTGACCGATCAACCGCAACATTTACAGGTGGCCGTTGCAGCCAGCGGGCTGCTTTCGCTGCAAAGCGAGCAGCCCAAACCCTTGTCGATTGAGCCGGGAGTCAGGACCACGCTGTTTATCCCGGTGCGCGCCGGGGAGGGCTATGGCGACGGGGAAATCAGCGTTGATATTTCGGGTCTGACGCTACCTGGCGAGACTTTCGCGCCACAGCATAAGCAATGGAAAATCGGCGTCCGTCCGGCCTGGCCTGCGCAGGTCATCAGCAGCAATCAGATGCTCTCGCCCGGTGAAGTCTGGCATGTGCATGAGCAGCATCTTTTACATATCTCGCCCGCCACCTTACAGGGGCAACTGCTGCTTAGCGGTCGTCCTTCGCTGAATATTGCCCGGTATATCCAGGAGCTCAGGGCATACCCCTATGGTTGCCTGGAACAAACGGCCAGCGGTCTGTTCCCTTCTCTGTACACCAACGCCGCTCAGCTCAGGGCGCTGGGTATCAAAGGCGACAGCGATGAACAACGGCGGGCAGCGGTGGATGTCGGCATCTCAAGACTGCTGCAAATGCAGCGCGATGATGGCGGTTTCGCCTTATGGGATAAAAGCGGTCCCGAGGAGTACTGGTTAACCGCCTATGTGACCGATTTCCTGCTACGCGCCAGTGAACAGGGCTACAGCGTGCCGGTTGAGGCGCTGAACAATGCCAGCAACCGTTTACTGCGCTACCTGCAGGATCCGGCGGCAATAGCGGTACGTTACAGCGATGATATCGCGGCGACCCGATTTGCCACCCAAAGCTATGCCGCGCTGGTGCTGGCGCGTCAGCAAAAAGCGCCATTAGGCGCGCTGCGTGAACTCTGGCAGCGTAATAGCCAGGCGAAATCCGGGCTGCCGTTACTGCAGCTGGGCGTGGCCCTTAAGTTAATGGGCGATGCGCCGCGCAGCGAACAGGCCATGGCCCAGGCGCTGCTCACCAAACGCGCGTCATCTCAACGCTGGATGGGAGATTATGGTAGCGAATTGCGTGATAACGCCCTGATGCTGGCACTGCTTGAGGAAAATAACCTGTTGCCGGATGCGCAAAACAATCTGTTAATCACCCTGTCGGAGCAGGTCTACGGGCAGCGCTGGCTCTCCACGCAGGAAACGAATGCTCTGTTCCTGGCCGGGCGTCATGTGCAGAACTTAACGGGCAACTGGCGGGCGCAGACCACGCTCAATGCAGAAGCACTTGCCGGAGATAAAGCGCAAACGCATGGGTTAAATGGCGATCAAATTGCTGCCCTGCAGGTGACCAACAGCGGTGAAAATCCGCTGTGGCTGCGTCTGGACAGCACCGGTTATCCGGATAATGCCCCGGCTCCAGCCAGTAACGTGTTGAACATCAGGCGTCATATTATGGACACCGACGGCCACACGAAAGCGCTGGATGCCCTGAATAGCGGCGAACTGGTGCTGGTGTGGCTGGAAGTCAGCGCCACACAGAATGTGCCGGATGCGCTGGTCGTGGATCTGCTGCCTGCCGGGCTGGAACTGGAAAACCAGAATCTGGCAAGCTCCAGCGCCAGCCTCACTGACAGCGCCAGTGAAGTACAGGAGCTGGTCAATCGCATGCAGCAGGCCGACATTCAGCATATGGAGTTCCGGGATGACCGCTTTGTCGCCGCCGTGGTGGTCAACGAGGGGCAACCAGTTACCCTGATTTATCTGGCGCGAGCGGTCACGCCAGGCACCTATCAGCTGCCGATGCCGCAGGTGGAATCGATGTATGTTCCCCAGTGGCGGGCTTTGGGCGCGGCGAATGGTCCGGTAATTGTTCGCCCGTAAAATGAGGAAACCGCGTCTCTGGCGCTCCCGCTGGCTATGGCTGGCGGCAGCGCCATTTTTTCTGTGGCTGGGCGTCTGTCTGGCGGACAGAGCCTGGCCGTTGCCGCTCAACGAGGTTAATCCGGCGCGGGTGGTCGTCTCTGAAGATGGCACGCCGCTCTGGCGGTTTGCTGATGATGAAGGTATCTGGCGCTATCCGGTCTCTATCGAAGAAGTGTCGCCTCGTTATCTGGAAGCCCTTATTCAGTACGAAGATCGTTGGTTCTGGAAACATCCGGGGGTGAACCCGCTGTCGATTGCGCGTGCGGCCTGGCAGGACTTACGCGCAGGAAGGATTATCTCCGGGGGCAGCACCTTAACCATGCAGGTGGCACGCCTGCTTGAGCCGCATCCGCGTACCTTTGGCGGTAAGATTCGCCAGTTGTGGCGGGCTTTTCAGCTCGAATGGCATCTCTCCAAGCGTGAGATCCTGACGCTCTATCTGAATCGCGCACCCTTTGGCGGCACTTTGCAGGGGGTTGGCGCCGCGAGTTGGGTCTATCTGGGTAAATCCCCGGCCCAGCTGAGCTACGCCGAAGCGGCGCTGCTGGCGGTGCTGCCTCAGGCTCCCAGCCGCCTGCGCCCCGATCGCTGGTCAACGCGCGCGCAGGCCGCACGGGATAAGGTGCTCGATCGGATGGTCAGCCAGGGCGTGTGGAGCCAGACGCAGGTGGCTGAATCCCGCGAAGAGCCCGTCTGGCTGGCGCCACGGCAAATGCCGCAACTGGCTCCGCTCTTCTCCCGCATGATGCTGAGCCAGAGCCCGGAGCTGAAAATTACCACCACTCTGGATGCCAGCCTGCAGCGTCAACTGGAAGCGCTGGCGATGAACCTGAAATCGCAGTTACCCCAGCGCAGTTCACTGGCGATTATCGTTGTTGATCATACCGACATGAAAGTGCGCGGCTGGGTGGGATCGCTGGATATTTCTGATGACAACCGCTTCGGTCATGTGGATATGGTCACCGCTGTTCGCTCGCCAGGATCGGTACTCAAGCCTTTTATTTATGGTCTCGCCATGGATGAGGGACTGATCCACCCGGCATCGCTGTTACAGGACGTTCCCCGGCGTACAGGGGATTACCGGCCTGCAAACTTTGACAGCGGTTTTCATGGCCCGGTAAGCATGAGCGAGGCGCTGGTTCGTTCCCTTAACCTGCCCGCCGTTCAGGTGCTGGAAGCCTATGGGCCGAAAAAGTTTGCCGGTATGCTGCGTAACGCAGGCCTGCCGCTAACCCTGCCTCAGGGAGCAGATCCCAATTTGTCGCTGATCCTCGGTGGGGCGGGAGCGCGCCTTTCTGATATCACCGCGGCTTACAGCGCGTTTGCCCGCCAGGGTAAGGCCGGGAAACTGCGTTTACAGCCTGACGATCCACTTATCGAACGACCCTTAATGTCGCCTGGAGCCGCATGGATTATTCGCCGTATTCTGGCCAATGAGGCCCAGCCGTTACCGGATAACGCCTTACCCCGGGTGGTGCCGCTGGCATGGAAAACCGGAACCAGCTACGGTTACCGGGATGCCTGGGCGGTTGGGCTTAATGGGCGTTACGTGATGGCCGTATGGACAGGCAGGCCGGATGGCACTCCCGTTGCCGGTCAGTTTGGTTTTGCCAGTGCGGTGCCGGTATTGAATCAGGTCAATAACCTGCTGCAACCGCACTCGGCGCTGGAGCAGGCTAAGTGGCCTGAAGATCCGCGGCCAGAATCGGTGAGCCGTGGGGTTATCTGCTGGCCGGGCGGTCAGAGCCTGCCTGATGGTGACAGTAATTGTCGTCGTCGGCTCTCCACCTGGCTACTTGACGGCAGCCAGCCCCCCACGTTGCTGATACCGGAACAGGAAGGCGTGAAGGGCATACGTTTTCCAGTCTGGCTCAATGCCGGGGGACAGCGCGTGGCGGCTGATTGCCCGGATGCAAAGCAGAAAACGTTGATTGTCTGGCCGCTGCCTGTCGAACCCTGGCTGCCGGAGGCGGAGAAACGCGCAGCCCGGCTGCCGCCAGGTTCAACGCTTTGTCCCCCGCAGGATGAGAATGCGCCGCCGCCGCTTTTGTTGTCAGGTGTACGGGAAGGGGCGGTGATTAAACGTCTGCCGGGGCAGGCGGTTGCCACATTACCGGTTCTGGCAACGGGAGGAGAGGGGCAGCGCTGGTGGTTTTTAAACGGCGAGCCCTTCGCTTCCCATTCGTCGCTGTTAAGTCTTAAACTTGATAAGTCTGGTGAATATCAATTATTGGTTATGGACGACGCCGGACAGGTACAGGCGGTGCAGTTTGCGATGCAATAATGTGCAGATTAAATGGCTTAATGGATGATGTTGCTAAAGCTCGTCTTATTTTACAAAAATGTTACCTATATCCATAGGCAATAGCCGTATCGCTCATTATAATCCGCGCCAGGTCATACGTGTACATACCCTAAATAATTCGCGTTGCATGAAGGCGGCAACGCAGCGAATCCCAGGAGCTTACTGGAGTAAGTGACTGGGATGAGTGAGGAAAGCCAACGCACAGGCAACGTGAAGTATGACGGGTATATGTACGACAACAGAACAACTTACAGGGGTTAACATGGCTATTGAACGTACTTTCTCTATCATCAAGCCGAATGCAGTCGCAAAAAACGTTATCGGTAGCATCTTTGCGCGTTTTGAAGCCGCGGGTTTTAAAATTGTTGGTACTAAAATGCTGCACCTGAGCGTTGAGCAGGCGCAGGGTTTCTACGCTGAGCACGATGGCAAACCTTTCTTTGACGGCCTGGTCGCGTTTATGACTTCCGGCCCGATTGTGGTCTCAGTGCTGGAAAGCGAAAATGCAGTACAGCGTCATCGCGACCTGCTGGGCGCGACTAACCCGGCGAACGCACTGGCGGGTACGCTGCGTGCCGACTATGCTGATAGCTTCACCGAAAACGGCACCCATGGTTCTGATTCCGTTGAATCCGCCGCGCGCGAAATCGCTTACTTCTTCGCCGAAGGCGAAGTTTGCCCGCGTACGCGTTAATCTGCTGAGCAAAGTGTAAAGACATTTACACTTTTATTTCGTCAATGCCGCGTGCAATCGTGGTATCCGGACCGCAGAATTTGTACAATGCAGCGCCCCGACAGAAGCTGATGCTTTACCGGGGCGCTTCTTTTTTCAATCACCCTCCAGGGGCCATAACGTGTAACAACGAGGCCGGAATACAAATATGTCTGAACAGATTGTCACGCCTGAAAATGTCGCACTGACGACACCCAATAAAGATGCAAAAATCAACTTGCTGGATTTGAACCGTCAGCAGATGCGCGAGTTTTTCAAAAATTTAGGCGAAAAACCCTTCCGCGCCGATCAGGTGATGAAGTGGATGTACCATTATTGCAGCGACGACTTTGATGATATGACTGATATCAACAAAGTGCTGCGCAATAAGCTCAAGGAAGTGGCGGAGATCCGCGCACCGGAAGTCGTGGAAGAGCAGCGTTCATCTGATGGCACCATCAAATGGGCGATTGCCGTTGGCGATCAGCGCGTTGAAACGGTCTATATCCCTGAGGACGATCGCGCCACATTGTGCGTCTCCTCGCAGGTCGGCTGTGCGCTGGAATGTAAATTCTGCTCAACGGCACAGCAGGGCTTTAACCGTAACCTGAAAGTGTCAGAAATTATTGGCCAGGTCTGGCGTGCGGCGAAAATCATTGGCGCGGCAAAAGTGACCGGTCAACGTCCCATCACCAACGTGGTGATGATGGGGATGGGGGAGCCGCTGCTCAACCTGACTAACGTCGTCCCCGCGATGGAGATCATGCTGGATGATTTTGGCTTTGGTCTGTCTAAACGTCGTGTAACACTTTCTACCTCCGGCGTGGTGCCTGCGCTGGATAAACTTGGCGACATGATCGACGTGGCGCTGGCGATTTCTCTGCATGCGCCGAACGATGAGATCCGTGACGAAATTGTGCCGGTCAATAAAAAGTACAATATCGCCATGTTCCTGGATGCTGTTCGCCGTTACCTGGAGAAATCCAATGCGAATCAGGGCCGTGTCACCATTGAGTATGTCATGCTCGATCACATTAACGATGGTACAGAGCACGCTCATCAGTTGGCCGAGCTGCTGAAAGATACGCCATGTAAGATCAACCTGATCCCATGGAACCCCTTCCCGGGCGCGCCTTATGGTCGTAGCTCCAACAGCCGTATCGATCGTTTCTCCAAGGTTCTGATGGAGTACGGTTTTACCACCATCGTGCGTAAAACCCGTGGTGATGATATTGATGCCGCCTGCGGCCAGTTAGCGGGTGATGTAATTGACAGAACGAAGCGCAGTATCCGTAAACGTATGCAGGGCGAGGCGATTGCGGTGAAAGCAATCTAATCATTTATGCGTCGCGGGAGAGTAAATGACCGCGGCGCATAATTATGCTGAATAAATCGCCGGCAACGACTTGTGTGGTCAATAATTACGGTGCGTTTCTCCTGACTTTAAGGCAGTATGTAATGATGGAACAACGGCTTAGCAAATGGGCTGAAAGCTGTTCTGTCATGACTGGCCTGACAGTCTTATACTGTCGGTCTAAGTTTTTTTGACCCAGATTTTTCGCGGCGCGCCAGGCAATGGCCGAACACGCGCATGAACCTTAAAACACGTACCAGCAGTTGTAGCGAATGAATACTGAAGCCACTAACGAACAACATGAAGCACAAACCACAGGCGTTCGTCTGCGCAACGCCCGTGAACAACTAGGACTCAGCCAACAGGTGGTTGCCGAGCGCCTGTGTCTGAAAGTCTCCACGGTTCGCGATATTGAAGACGATAAGGCACCTGCCGATCTGGCTTCAACATTCCTGCGTGGTTACATCCGCTCCTATGCACGTCTGGTGCATATCCCGGAAGAAGAACTGCTGCCGATGATTGAGAAGCAGGCGCCAGTCCGGGCGGCGAAAGTGGCCCCGATGCAGACATATGCGTTGGGTAAGCGCCGCAAAAAGCGCGATGGCTGGTTAATGAGTTTTACCTGGCTGGTACTGTTTGTGGTGATTGGCCTGACGGGTGCATGGTGGTGGCAGAATCACAAGGCTCAGCAGGAAGAGATCAGCACCATGGCCGATCAGTCTTCAGCCGAGCTGAACGCCAGCGGTGAAGGGCAGAATGTGCCGCTGAACAATGACACAGCGACAGCGCCAGCCGAAGTTCAGGACAGCGCCTCGACGCCGATTGAAGCGCCAGCGCCGACAACGCCTTCTTCAGCGCCAGCGTCAACGGTGAATAACAACCTGGTGGTTTCGCCATCTCAGGCTCCCGTTCCCCAGAACGCTGAAGCTCAACCTTCAACCACTGCAAATAATACCGCACTGCCGACCAGCCAGGCTGATGTTGCAGCGCCATCGGCTGACAGCGCGACACTGGTGATGCATTTTACTGATGACTGCTGGCTGGAAGTGGCTGACTCAACGGGTAAAAAGCTCTTCAGCGGCACCCAGCGTAAAGATGCGACTCTGAATTTAAACGGCCAGGCACCGTACAAACTTAAAATTGGCGCACCTGCTGCCGTTCAGATTCAGTATCAGGGAAAACCTGTCGATCTGAGCCGCTTTATCAGAACTAACCAGGTTGCACGTTTGACCCTCAATGCCGAACAATCAGTCGTACAGTAACAGACGGGCAACGCGGGAGATTTTTCATGCATAACCAGGCTCCGATTCAACGTCGGAAATCGAAACGGATCTACGTTGGTAATGTGCCGATTGGCGATGGCGCCCCTATTGCCGTGCAGTCGATGACGAACACCCGTACCACAGATGTAGAAGCGACAGTTAACCAAATCAAAGCGCTTGAGCGCGTTGGCGCGGATATTGTTCGCGTCTCCGTCCCTACGATGGATGCGGCTGAAGCCTTTAAATTGATCAAACAGCAGGTGAGTGTTCCGCTCGTGGCGGACATTCACTTCGACTATCGCATTGCGCTTAAGGTGGCCGAATACGGCGTTGACTGTTTGCGCATTAACCCGGGCAACATTGGCAATGAAGAGCGTATTCGTTCAGTTGTTGATTGCGCGCGCGACAGAAATATCCCTATCCGTATCGGTGTCAACGCAGGTTCTCTGGAAAAAGATCTGCAGGAAAAATACGGCGAGCCTACGCCGCAGGCCTTGCTGGAATCAGCGATGCGTCATGTTGATCATCTGGATCGTCTGAACTTCGATCAATTCAAAGTCAGCGTCAAAGCCTCCGATGTTTTCCTTGCCGTTGAATCTTACCGTCTGCTGGCAAAACAGATCGATCAACCCCTGCATCTGGGGATCACTGAAGCCGGTGGAGCGCGTGCGGGTGCGGTGAAATCGGCGATTGGTCTGGGATTGTTGCTGTCTGAAGGCATCGGCGACACCCTGCGTATTTCTCTGGCGGCCGATCCGGTCGAAGAGATCAAAGTGGGCTTTGATATCCTGAAATCGCTGCGTATTCGTGCGCGCGGTATCAACTTTATCGCCTGCCCAACCTGCTCCCGTCAGGAGTTCGACGTCATCGGCACCGTCAATGCACTTGAGCAGCGACTGGAAGATATTATTACCCCGATGGACGTGTCGATCATTGGCTGCGTGGTGAACGGTCCGGGTGAAGCACTGGTTTCCACCCTTGGCGTCACCGGCGGTAACAAGAAAAGCGGCCTCTACGAAGATGGCGTGCGTAAAGACAGGCTGGACAACAATGATATGATTACGCAGCTTGAAGCGCGCATTCGCGCCAAGGCCTCAATTCTGGACGAAGCAAAGCGTATTGATGTCCATCTGGTAGAAAAATAACGTGATGGGAAGCGGTTGGCTTCCCGTGTATCATGAGCCCGCAAGGCCTGGCGCCTTGAGGGTTTATTTTTTGCATTCATAAAGAGAATAAACGTGGCAAAAAACATTCAAGCCATTCGCGGCATGAACGATTATCTGCCTGCCGATACCGCGATCTGGCAGCGCATTGAAGGCAGCCTGAAGAGCGTGCTCGGTAGCTACGGTTACAGTGAAATTCGTTTGCCGATTGTAGAGCAGACCCCGTTATTCAAACGCGCAATCGGTGAAGTGACCGACGTGGTTGAGAAAGAGATGTATACCTTTGAAGACCGCAATGGCGATAGCCTGACGCTGCGTCCTGAGGGTACTGCGGGCTGTGTACGCGCCGGCATCGAGCATGGTCTTCTGTACAATCAGGAACAGCGTTTGTGGTACATCGGGCCGATGTTCCGCCACGAACGTCCGCAAAAAGGGCGTTATCGCCAGTTCCATCAGTTGGGTGCCGAAGTCTTTGGTCTGCAAGGCCCGGACATTGACGCTGAGCTTATCATGCTGACCGCACGCTGGTGGCGCGAGCTGGGTATTTTTGACCACGTGCGTCTTGAACTGAATTCCATCGGTTCGCTGGATGCCCGTGCTAAATACCGCGAAGCGCTGGTGGCTTACCTGGAGCAGTACCAGGATAAGCTGGATGAAGATTGCAAGCGCCGGATGTACACCAACCCGCTGCGTGTGCTGGACTCCAAAAACCCTGACGTTCAGGCATTGCTGAATGATGCGCCTGCGCTGGGTGATTATCTGGACGAGGATTCTAAAGCTCACTTTGCCGGACTCTGTGCTTTCCTTGATGCGGCAGGTATCAGCTATACCGTCAATCAGCGTCTGGTTCGTGGTCTCGATTATTACAACCGTACTGTTTTTGAGTGGGTCACCAGCAGTCTTGGCTCACAAGGAACAGTATGTGCCGGTGGCCGCTATGACGGGCTTGTGGAGCAACTCGGTGGTCGCGCGACCCCGGCTGTTGGCTTCGCGATGGGCCTTGAGCGACTTGTTTTATTAGTTCAGGCAGTTAATCCGGAATTTAAAGCAGAATCTGTTGTCGATATATACCTGGTAGCGTCAGGCGAGAATACGCAGTCTGCTGCAATGCAGCTGGCTGAAAAGGTACGCGATGCGTTTCCTGGTATTAAGCTGATGACTAACCACGGCGGTGGGAATTTTAAAAAGCAGTTTGCCCGTGCCGATAAGTGGGGCGCTAAGCTTGCACTGGTGCTGGGTGAATCTGAAATCGCCGACGGCAACGTTGTTGTGAAGGATTTACGCTCTGGTGAGCAAAATACGGTAACGCAGGACAGCGTTGCGGCGCATTTGCGCACACTACTGGGCTAATCTCCCCGGTGAATTATCGTTAAGGAGAAGGACTGCGTGGAAATTTACGAGAACGAAAACGACCAGGTAGACGCAATTAAGCGCTTCTTT
Organism: Phytobacter sp. V91; assembly: GCF_965644225.1. Lineage (NCBI taxonomy): Bacteria > Pseudomonadati > Pseudomonadota > Gammaproteobacteria > Enterobacterales > Enterobacteriaceae > Phytobacter > Phytobacter sp. V91. Next base: position 52,575 of record NZ_CBFFRJ010000010.1, read on the forward strand.
GCTGAGAATGGCAAAGCGCTGGCCGTTGGGGTTATTTTAGGTGTCGGGGCGTTGGTTGGCTGGCGTTACTGGACGAGTCATCAAACCGAATCAGCGCAATCGTCTTCTGCGACGTATGAACGGGTTGTTTCTGCTTTAAAGGCAGACAAACCTGAAACGCTGGCGTCAGCCGAGAAGTTTGCTGCGGAAAATAAAAACACCTACGGTGCGCTGGCATCACTTGAACTGGCGCAACAGTTTGTTGATCGTAATGAACTGGAGAAAGCTGCTGCCCAGTTGCAGCAAGGGCTTGCCGCCACCAGTGATGAAAATCTTAAAGGTATGATTAATATTCGTCTTGCCCGTATCCAGGTCCAGCTCAAGCAGCAGGATGTGGCGCTGAAAACGCTGGATAGCGTGAAAGGTGAAGGCTGGGCGGCGATTGTTGCCGATCTGCGCGGCGAAGCGCTGCTGAGCAAAGGCGACAAACAAGGTGCGCGCACCGCGTGGGAAAGTGGCGTTAAAAATAATGCTTCCCCGGCGTTGAGTGAAATGATGCAGATGAAAATCAATAATTTGTCCATCTAAGAGGGACCCGATGCAATTGCGTAAATTACTTCTGCCTGGGCTGCTGTCCGTCACCTTATTGAGCGGTTGTTCCCTGTTTAGCGGCGAAGAAGATGTTGTGAAAATGTCTCCTCTGCCGACGGTTGAAAACCAGTTTACCCCGACCACTGCCTGGAGCACCTCGGTAGGAAATGGTATCGGTGAGTTCTACTCCAATTTGCACCCGGCGCTGGATAGTGGGGTGGTATATGCCGCCGATCGTCATGGCACGGTGAAAGCGGTTAGCGAAAGCGATGGCAAAGAAGTGTGGTCGGTAAGCCTCGCGGAAAAATCCGGCTGGTTCTCAACCAGCCCGGCATTGCTCTCCGGTGGGGTGACGGTTGCAGGCGCGCATGTCTATGTGGGCAGCGAAAAAGCGAAAGTTTATGCCCTCAACACCAGCGATGGTGCGGTGGCATGGACGGCAACCGTTGCGGGTGAAGCCTTGTCCCGCCCGGTCGTCAGCGACGGTCTGGTATTGATCCACACCAGCAACGGTCAGTTGCAGGCGCTGGATGAGAGCACGGGCGCTATCAAATGGACCGTTAACCTTGATATGCCATCCCTCTCTCTGCGCGGTGAATCTGCACCGGCCACGGCTTATGGCGCAGCCATTGTCGGTGGCGATAACGGTCGCGTAAGCGCGGTTCTGATGCAGCAGGGGCAGCTGATTTGGCAGCAACGTATTTCTCAGGCCACTGGCCCGACTGAAATCGATCGCCTGAGCGATGTCGATACCACGCCGGTAATCGTCAACGGTGTCGTTTATGCGCTGGCTTACAATGGCAACCTGACAGCGATGGATCTGCGTAGCGGCCAGGTGATGTGGAAACGTGAACTGGGTTCAGTGAGCGATTTCATTGTTGATGGCAACCGCATCTATATGATCGATCAGAATGACCGAGTGCTGGCGCTGACCACCGATGGCGGCGTAACCCTGTGGACACAGAGCGATCTGTTGCACCGCAACCTGACGTCGCCGGTGTTGTACAATGGTTATATCGTTACCGGTGACAGTGAAGGCTATATGCACTGGATCAACGTTGAAGATGGGCATTTTGTGGCACAGCAAAAAGTGGACAGCTCCGGTTTCCTGACCGATCCTGTTGTTGCTGATGGCAAACTGCTCATCCAGGCGAAAGACGGTACACTGTACGCTATTACGCGCTAATTCAGGCGTAGTCAGTCACTCGTCCGAAGACGGCTCCTGTTGCAGGGGCCGTTTTACTGTTTTTAAAGCGTCGCCTGTTGTGCGGCGTTCCTGGTTTTGAATTCAAAGTAATGAGGCTTTAACATGATACCTGTGGTCGCGCTGGTCGGGCGCCCTAACGTTGGAAAATCCACGCTTTTTAACCGTTTAACACGCACCCGTGATGCGCTGGTAGCGGATTTTCCGGGGCTGACCCGTGACCGTAAGTACGGTCGTGCAGAAGTCGAAGGTCGTGAGTTTATCTGTATCGACACGGGCGGTATTGACGGCACCGAAGACGGTGTGGAAACCCGTATGGCGGCACAATCGCTGCTGGCGATTGAAGAGGCTGACGTTGTGCTGTTTATGGTGGATGCGCGTGCGGGCCTGATGCCTGCCGATGTAGCCATTGCTAAACATCTGCGTTCCCGCGAAAAACCCACTTTCCTGGTGGCGAATAAAACCGATGGCCTCGATCCCGATCAGGCGATTATCGATTTCTATTCACTGGGCTTAGGGGAAATTCATCCGATTGCGGCTTCCCATGGCCGTGGCGTACTGAGTCTGCTGGAGCATGTGCTGCTGCCGTGGATGGATGAACTCGACCCGAAAGAAGAAGTGGATGAAGAGGCTGAGTACTGGGCGCAGTTTGAAGCCGAGCAGAATGGCGGTGAAGTTGAAGAAGAGGAAGATACCTTCAATCCGCAGGATCTGCCGATCAAGCTGGCGATTGTTGGTCGTCCTAACGTCGGTAAGTCCACACTAACTAACCGTATTCTTGGTGAAGATCGTGTAGTGGTGTACGACATGCCGGGCACCACCCGCGACAGCATCTATATCCCGATGCAGCGTGATGAGCGTGAATACGTGCTTATCGATACTGCGGGTGTGCGTAAGCGTGGCAAGATTACTGAAGCGGTCGAAAAATTCTCGGTTATCAAAACGTTGCAGGCGATTGAAGACGCCAACGTCGTGATGCTGGTTATCGATGCGCGTGAGGGTATCTCCGATCAGGATCTCTCCCTGCTGGGCTTTATCCTCAATAGTGGGCGCTCACTGGTGATTGTGGTCAACAAGTGGGATGGCCTGAGCAACGAAGTGCGTGAGCAGGTAAAAGAGACCCTCGACTTCCGTCTGGGCTTTATTGATTTTGCCCGCGTGCACTTTATCTCTGCGCTGCACGGTAGCGGCGTAGGCAACCTGTTTGAGTCCGTGCGTGAAGCCTACGACAGCTCGACCCGTCGCGTAAGCACGGCGATGCTGACCCGTATCATGAGCATGGCCGAAGAAGATCACCAGCCGCCGCTGGTGCGCGGTCGTCGCGTGAAGCTGAAATATGCCCATGCCGGTGGTTACAACCCGCCGATCGTGGTTATCCACGGCAACCAGGTGAAAGATCTGCCAGATTCTTACAAGCGTTATCTGATGAACTACTTCCGTAAATCGCTGGACGTAATGGGTACGCCAATACGTATCCAGTTCAAGGAAGGTGAGAACCCGTTTGCCAACAAACGTAACACCCTCACGCCGAACCAGATGCGTAAGCGTAAGCGTTTGATCAAGCACATCAAAAAGAGTAAGTAAGCGATAACACCCGGCGGCGAAGCTTGCCGGGTTATGCTTCGGGAGGATATGTATGGAACTTAAATGCCCAACCTGCCATAACCCGCTCGAACTGGTTGGCACGCATGCGCACTGCTTTGGTTGCGATAAAGATTATCCGCTCAATGCGCTGTGCCCTGATTGCCATCAGCCGCTTGAGATCCTCAAAGCCTGCGGCGCAGTGGATTACTTCTGCGAGCATGGTCATGGACTGATTTCAAAAAAACGGGTGGAGTTTGTACCGCTCTGAAATAAAAATGCCGCACTCAGATGCGGCATTTTTTTCAGGCTTTTTTCGCCGGAATAATATTTTTCACTTCGCTTTCCAGCCAGCCATCCTTCACCCGCGTGGTCAGCATGTCGCCTTTATGCACCTGGGCGGTCTGTTTCAGTACTTTCCCGTCGCTGGCCGTTGTCACACTGTAGCCACGGGAGAGCGTCGCCAGCGGGCTCACGGCTTCAAGATGCGTGATGGCTGTTCCAAAGCGCTCGCGCGTCTGGCTCATACGCGACTGAATAGCCTGGGCTAAACGAAATTCAAGCTGCTGAACACGGCTCTGGGCACGATGGATTTTTGGCTGCGGATTTTGTGTATTCAGCCGCTGAGTTAAACGCTGCTGGCGAACGGACGCCTGACGGAACTGGCTATCCAGCGCATTACGCATTCTTTGCTGCAAACGTTCAAGAATGGTTTGCTGGCGGGCCAGTCGCAGCTGCGGGTGCTGTTGCTGCAAGCGATGGTGTAGCTGGGTAAAGCGACGCGTACGGTTTGCCAGGTAAAAGTCCATTGCCATCTCCAGCCGCTGTTGCGCTGACTGGATCTGGCACACCAGTTCGGCCTGGTTGCGACTGACGATCTCGGCGGCAGCGGAGGGGGTTGGCGCGCGAATATCAGCCACAAAATCAGCAATGGTGACGTCTGTTTCATGGCCGACGGCACTGACGACCGGAATGGCGCTGGCAAAAATAGCCCGCGCAACGCGTTCGTCGTTAAAACTCCATAAATCTTCCAGCGAACCGCCGCCACGCCCGACGATCAATACATCACACTCCTGACGGAGGTTGGCAAGTTCAATGGTGCGAACGATTTGCCCTGGTGCGTCATCGCCCTGAACCGGAGTGGGGTAGATAACGACCGGCAGTGACGGGTCACGGCGTTTGAGTACGTGCAGAATGTCGTGCAGGGCAGCGCCGGTTTTTGAGGTAATCACGCCAATGCAGCTGGCAGGCGAGGGAAGAGGCTGCTTAAACTGCTGATCAAACAGGCCTTCAGCGGAAAGGGCAGCTTTGAGCTGCTCATACTTTTGCTGCAATAAGCCTTCGCCCGCAGGCTGCATGCTCTCAACGATAATCTGGTAATCGCCACGCGGGTCATACAGCGTTACGGAGGCGCGCACCAGCACCTGTTGGCCGTGCTGAGGGCGAAACGTCACCCGACGATTGCTGTTACGGAACATGGCGCCGCGCACCTGGGCGGTGTCATCTTTCAGGGTGAAGTACCAGTGGCCGGAGGAGGGCTGGGAGAAATTGGAAATTTCGCCGGTTATCCATACCTGACCCATTTCGCGTTCCAGCAGGCTACGAACCGTTTGATTGAGGCGGCTTACGGTAAATATTGAGGGGCTTTGCGAAGGCGACATGTGAGCTGGATCAAATTCTAAATCAGCAGGTTATTCAGTCGATAGTAACCCGCAGGGAGATGAGCGCAAGTATTTTTTGCAAAAAAATGTGGAAGCAATCGGTTACGCTCTGTATAATGCCACGGCAATATTTAACCACCCCCAGGTCAGAGATATTGCCCATGCTACGTATCGCTAAAGAAGCCCTGACGTTTGACGACGTCCTCCTCGTTCCCGCTCACTCAACCGTTCTGCCGAATACTGCCGATCTGAGTACTCAGCTTACCAAATCCATTCGCCTGAACATTCCTATGCTCTCCGCAGCTATGGACACTGTCACGGAAGCACGCCTGGCTATCGCCCTGGCGCAGGAAGGCGGCATTGGCTTTATTCACAAAAACATGTCTATCGAGCGCCAGGCTGAAGAAGTTAAGCGCGTGAAGAAACATGAGTCCGGTATTGTTACCGATCCTCAGACCGTGCTGCCGACCACCACCCTGCGTGAAGTGAAGGAACTGACCGAACGTAACGGTTTCGCTGGCTACCCGGTGGTGACTGAAGATAACGAACTGGTGGGTATCATTACCGGCCGTGACGTGCGTTTCGTGACTGACCTGAACCAGCCGGTAAGTGTTTACATGACGCCGAAAGAGCGTCTGGTAACCGTGCGTGAAGGCGAAACCCGTGATGTGGTCTTCGCGAAGATGCATGAAAAACGTGTTGAGAAAGCGCTGGTTGTGGATGAAAGCTTCCATCTGCGCGGCATGATCACCGTTAAAGACTTCCAGAAAGCAGAACGTAAACCGAACGCCTGTAAAGATGAGCATGGCCGTCTGCGAGTAGGTGCGGCGGTTGGCGCTGGTGCCGGTAACGAAGAGCGTGTTGACGCGCTGGTTGCCGCAGGCGTTGACGTGCTGCTGATCGACTCCTCACACGGTCACTCCGAAGGCGTTCTGCAACGTATTCGCGAAACCCGCGCTAAATACCCGGACCTGCAAATCATCGGCGGTAACGTCGCAACCGGTTCCGGCGCACGTGCGCTGGCAGAAGCCGGTTGCAGCGCAGTAAAAGTAGGTATCGGCCCTGGCTCTATCTGTACCACCCGTATTGTTACCGGCGTGGGTGTTCCGCAGATCACCGCCGTTTCTGACGCGGTTGAAGCGCTGGAAGGCACCGGTATTCCGGTTATCGCCGATGGTGGTATTCGCTTCTCAGGCGACATCGCCAAAGCCATCGCGGCAGGCGCTGCTGCGGTCATGGTCGGTTCCATGCTGGCAGGTACTGAAGAATCTCCGGGTGAAATCGAACTGTTCCAGGGGCGTTCTTACAAATCCTACCGTGGTATGGGTTCCCTGGGCGCGATGTCCAAAGGCTCTTCTGACCGTTACTTCCAGACCGATAACGCCGCAGACAAGCTGGTGCCGGAAGGTATCGAAGGCCGCGTGGCCTATAAAGGCTACCTGAAAGAGATCATTCACCAGCAAATGGGCGGCCTGCGTTCCTGTATGGGTCTGACCGGCTGTGGTACTATCGACCTGCTGCGTACTCAGGCGGAATTTGTACGTATCAGCGGTGCGGGCATCCAGGAAAGCCACGTCCACGATGTGACCATCACCAAGGAATCCCCGAACTACCGTATGGGCTCCTGATCCGTTTCCACGCCCGGCTACACGCCGGGCGATTTTGTTTCACTTGCCTCGGAATTAGCGTCAATGACGGAAAACATTCATAAACATCGCATTCTTATCCTGGATTTCGGCTCCCAGTACACGCAATTAGTGGCCCGCCGTGTGCGTGAGCTCGGCGTTTACTGCGAACTGTGGGCATGGGATGTCACCGAAGCGCAGATCCGCGAATTCAACCCAAGCGGTATCATTCTGTCCGGCGGCCCGGAAAGCACCACCGAAGACAACAGCCCGCGCGCGCCGCAATACGTCTTTGAAGCCGGTGTTCCGGTATTTGGCGTGTGCTACGGCATGCAGACCATGGCAATGCAGCTTGGCGGCCATGTTGAAGGCTCCAGCGAGCGTGAGTTTGGCTATGCGCAGGTTGAAGTTCAGACCGACAGCGCGCTGGTGCGTGGTATCGAAGATGCCCTGACCGCCGACGGTAAAGCACTACTGGACGTGTGGATGAGCCATGGCGACAAAGTGACGGCGATCCCGTCTGACTTCGTGACCGTTGCCAGCACCGAGACCTGCCCGTTCGCCATTATGGCTAATGAAGAGAAACGCTTCTACGGCGTGCAGTTCCACCCGGAAGTGACGCACACCCGCCAGGGACTGCGCATGCTGGAGCGTTTCGTTATCGATATCTGCCAGTGTGAAGCTCTGTGGACCCCGGCGAAAATTATCGATGACGCCATTGAGCGTATTCGTGCGCAGGTTGGCGACGACAAAGTGATCCTCGGCCTCTCCGGCGGCGTGGACTCCTCCGTTACCGCAATGCTGCTGCACCGTGCTATCGGTAAAAACCTGACCTGCGTCTTCGTCGATAACGGCCTGCTGCGTCTGAACGAAGCAGAGCAGGTAATGGACATGTTCGGCGACCATTTCGGTCTCAACATCATCCACGTTGAAGGCGAATCCCGCTTCCTGTCTGAACTGGCAGGCGAAAACGATCCGGAAGCCAAACGTAAAATCATCGGTCGCGTATTCGTTGAGATCTTCGACGAAGAAGCGCTGAAGCTGGAAGACGTGAAGTGGCTGGCGCAGGGAACGATTTACCCTGACGTGATCGAATCTGCCGCTTCCGCCACCGGTAAAGCACACGTTATCAAATCTCACCACAACGTGGGCGGCCTGCCGAAAGAGATGAAGATGGGTCTGGTTGAACCGCTGCGTGAGCTGTTCAAAGACGAAGTGCGCAAAATCGGTCTGGAGCTGGGCCTGCCGTACAACATGCTCTACCGTCACCCGTTCCCGGGTCCGGGTCTCGGCGTGCGCGTGCTGGGCGAAGTGAAGAAAGAGTACTGCGACCTGCTGCGCCGTGCCGATGCTATCTTCATCGAAGAGCTGCATAAAGCCGACCTGTACAACAAAGTCAGCCAGGCCTTCACCGTCTTCCTGCCGGTACGTTCCGTTGGCGTAATGGGCGATGGCCGTAAGTACGACTGGGTTGTCTCCCTGCGCGCTGTTGAAACCATCGACTTTATGACCGCGCACTGGGCGCAACTGCCGTACGATTTCCTCGGCCGTGTCTCCAACCGCATCATCAACGAAGTCGATGGCATCTCCCGCGTGGTGTATGACATCAGCGGTAAGCCGCCAGCGACGATTGAGTGGGAATGATTTAACGTCTCAGCCTGCACGTAAAAGCAGTAAAGTACCTCTAAGCCCGCGTAACTGCGGGTTTTTTTGTTTTTGTGTCTGGCACTTTCTGGCAGTTGCAGTGTAAGCATCCCTGAAATCCGCACCATTCACATTTAGATATCTTCCGACATACTGAACATGCCCTTTAATGTCCACTCATCTCCGAAACGCAGGTAATCAGATGGGGGATTGTTGATGGTCTAAATTAGGTCTATATTAAAACCAATCATAGCCCATGACTATCAGGTAGACGCTCATGAAAATAGAGACAATCAGCTACGTTAAAAAAAACGCAGCAACGCTTGATCTGTCAGAACCCATCCTGGTCACCCAAAATGGTGTGCCTGCTTATGTCATAGAGTCCTATGAACAGCAGCAGGAAAGGGAAAATGCCATTGCCTTGCTGAAGTTGCTTACTCTGTCAGAGAAAGATAAAGCTGAAGGGCGCGTGTTCTCAAAAGACCAACTGCTGGATGGCCTTGCGGATTAAACGTCGAGCACTCAACGCTAAGGGACTTCTATGGAACAGCAGGTGACCTTTGAGTACACGCTTACGGTAAAACACTGTATCGACACAATAGCGGTTTTTTTGCGTCGTGTTGAAGTTGAGCCACGTCCGGTTATCGCAGATATACTCACGCAGTTTGAGAGTACCGTTGGTCAGTTCCCTCTGGGATGCCAGATTTGCCCTGAACTGCTGAAAATTGGCTGTGCAAAGTACCGGGAGTTTAATCACGCTGAAGGCTACCGGGTTTTGTATTCCGTAGACGGAACCTTAGTGACCGCGCATGCAATCCTGGCACATCGGCAGGACATCCAGCAGCTGCTGTTTAAGCGTCTGATCATCGCCTGATAACCCGAGCAGTTTGCAAATGCCAATTGTCTGGCAGTGATGCGGGTCTAAGATGGCTGGATGTAACTTATATGTAATTAATAGTTTACAGCCTCAGCTTATCATTCTTACGGCGTTAAAAACGACATTATATCGGGGGAGGTATGCTAAGCAACGTATACGGCAGTAAATAATAGATGTAGTAATATCAAATGCAATTATTTAGTTATGGCGATAATTATTTTACTAGTGAGGCTGGCTTTTTTATTAAAGATATGATAATAATAAAAATTATGACCTTCAGAAAATAATATTGCTAATTTTGGTAATGTAAGTGGTCATGTTATTTTATGTTAGATTTATAAGGTGGATTTTTAATATGCTGCAGGTAAGGTTTTTATTGTGAATAATGTATATGGTGCATTCAATATTGCAAGCTGTGATAGATTTTTGACATCATCAAATGGTGTGGAATGAAAGTGTTGAATATATCTCTGATATTTTGGCCATTCTTTTATATATCGACTTCCGCCGTGAACTAATTCGTTGCGAAGATCAAATAGCCAAGAAGATTTTTCTGAAAATTTAGGATCAATTCCTAATGCTTTAACTCCGGATAGAATAGATTGTTCAACAGACCCTCTTTTTCCAAATAAAGCGTCCAATACTACAAAATAATTAATATATGCTTCAATATCATCTGAGTTCATGCCTCGGTTTAAAAAGTGAGCACATTTTTCAATTCTGTCTTTGCTTTGTAAGCTACAAGTTGATAATCGATTATACCAATTTTTTATTTCTGTTATTTCATCGGGGCCAATTGGTATTTGAGATTCGTAGAATGGAGTTAATGACCCAATACCACTTCTGGTTATGTTTTGATCTGTGCTGTCACGGTGAGGAAATTGGATACAGAAATCTGCTGATTGAGCCATGGATTTATGATATGGATATTTTTCTCTTTTTGATGCGCTCGAGAAAAGGATAGAAATAAATTTTCTAAATTTTAAAGAACTGCTAAGTTTTGTTCCTTCTTGTGTTCCATTTTCTTCTGAAACCAATAGGCATGTAAATTCGTTTTGAGGCATAAATGCACGATCTTGTCTCCCACTAATTAATGGATTTTCTGGTGTCCATCCATTAAATAAAAAACCTTCGTCAATTAATGTCTTCCAATATTTTCTATCGTCTTTAGCTATTGCATGTATTGAATCTTCAATTAAATAGAAGCTGGTTATTTGAAATCTTGGTACTAAATATATAGTGCATCTTCTACAAATTAAGATATTTATATTTTCCTCTATAGCTGAAAGAATAGTTTTCGCGTATTGTGTAACAGGAAGTATTCGGCATTCGAATAGTGATCTTTTTTTTGAAAAAAATACGGAATTTGTATCGAAAATGTCACTATTAATGCATATTTCTTGCAGGGTTTTTATTATCGTTTTTGAACATGTTTCTGGGTCGCAATCTTTAAAATAAGGAAATTCTTTAATAATGAGATTGACCAAGGATTCTCGAACATTAAACATATCTTTATCATACCACCAAGTTAGGGAAGGTGCGATTTAATCGGTGGGGTTCAGTGGAGTCCTTATCTGTATTAGCCTTACCTTAGCTGAGCTGTATGATC